>NZ_JAILWL010000598.1 GCF_025698965.1 Roseibium sp. | reverse complement strand
GTAGTCGGTTCATCGGCAATCACAAGTTCCGGTTCCGCGCAAAGCGCAAGTGCAATGACAACACGTTGGCGCATGCCGCCGGAGAACTGATGCGGATACTGTTTGATCCGCTCCCTGGGATCCGGAATGCCAACCGCATCGATCAGTTCGACGGCCTTTTCCCGAGCGTTTTTCTTGGACAGCGGCATATGGGTGCGGATCGTTTCGACAAGCTGCGATTCGACGGTTTGCAGCGGATCGAGCGACGTCAGTGGGTCCTGAAAGATCATGCCGATCTTGCGGCCACGCAGCAGGCGCTTGTCCTTGTAGGGCAGGTCGTCAATGCGTTTGCCGTGAAGAAAAATCTCGCCGTCGGCTATATGGCCGGGTTCTTGCAACAGACCGATCACCGCGTTGCCGACCGTTGACTTGCCGGCACCCGATTCGCCGACAACGCCCAGGATCTTGCCCGCTTCCACGCTCAAGCTGACATCATCGACAGCAACGAACACGGATTTGCGGCCCGGAAATTCGACCGTCAGGTCTTTGATATCTAGAACGCTCATGTCGCCCTCACCGCAGTTTCGGGTTGAGGGCGTCGCGCAGCCAGTCGCCCAGTAGATTTACGTTCAGAACCAGAAGAGCCAGAGCCAGCCCGGGAAAGATGGCGATCCACCACTCTCCTGAATAAAGGAAGTCGTTTCCGATTGCGATCAGCGTTCCGAGTGAAGGCTGAGTTGGCGGCATGCCGACACCCAGAAAGGACAGGCTGGATTCCGTCACGATAGCGAGTGCCAGATTGATCGTTGCAATGACCATCACCGGCCCCATTACGTTCGGCAGGATGTGCCGCGCCATGATGATGACCGACGGAATGCCGATCACGCGTGCAGCCTGAACATATTCCTTGTTCTTCTCAACCATCGTTGAGCCTCGAACAGTGCGCGCGTATTGCACCCAGAAGGACAGGGCCAGAGAGACGATAAGGATGTAGAAGGCAAAGATCTCCCGGTCGAGACCGCCGAAGATACCGGCAGCAACACCATCGATCAGCAGCGCGATCAAGATTGCGGGAAAGGTGAGCTGTACATCCGCGATCCGCATGATGATGGCGTCGACGCGGCCGCCCATGTATCCGGCGACCAATCCCAGACTGATGCCGATAACGGCCGCTGCGATGACCGAACAAAATCCGACGATCAGCGAAATCCGCATTCCGTAGAAAATTCCGGACAGGAGATCCCGTCCCTGGTCATCCGTGCCAAGCAGGAAGCGCGGGTCGGAATATTCCATCCAGACAGGCGGAACCCGCGCATCGAGGATCGAAATTGATGCCAGATCGAACGGATTGTGGGGCGCAATCCAGGGAGCCAGAAAGGCCAGCAGAAACAGGATCAACGTTCCGATTGCCGCCACTACCGTGATTTTGGATCGCAGGAACGAGTGAAACATGTCGCTGTCGATTAGTTTCGTGAAATGACCCTGCGAGGTCGGCAGACCTGCTCTGTCCTGAACGGCAGCCTTGGCTTCTTCATTGGAGACGTATGGCATGAGTGAATGTCTCCCTTACGGCCGACCGACGCGCAGGCGCGGGTCGATGAAGAAATAAAGGATGTCGACGATGAAGTTGATCGCCACGAACAAAAACGCGGTCAAAAGAAGATAAGCCGACATGATCGGAATATCGACATTCTGGACTGCCTGCAGGAACATCAGACCCATGCCTGGCCACTGGAACACGGTTTCGGTAATCGTCGCGAAGGCGATGATCGCACCAAGCTGCAAACCGGTAATGGTGATCACCGGCACAAGAGTGTTTTTCAGCGCGTGTCGGAAATTGACAAGACGATCCGGCAGGCCTCGGGCACGGGCAAACTTGATGTAGTCGGTACGGATGACCTCAAGCATTTCTGCACGGATCAGACGCATGATCAGCGTCATCTGATAAAGGCCGAGGGTGATGGATGGCAGGATCAGGGCCTTGAGGCCGGAAACCGTCAGAAAGCCTGTTGTCCACCAAGATCCGATCTGCACCGTTTCGCCTCGCCCGAAACTCGGCAGCCATTGGAGGGTTACGGAAAACAGGAAGATCAGCAGAATGCCGATGAAGAATGTTGGCAGCGATATACCGACAAGCGAGAGCGACAGAAACAGTTTCGAAACAGGTGACTCCCTGTTGAGGCCTGCATAGATTCCCATGGGAATCCCAACCACGAGTGCAAACATGGCGGAGGCGAAACTGAGTTCGAGTGTTGCCGGAATGCGTTTGGCAAAGAGTTCCGATACGGGTTGGCGGAACTGATAGGAAGTGCCGAAGTTGAATTGCGCCGCGTTGGTGATGAATCTCAGAAACTGAACCGGGATCGGGTCGTTGAGCCCCAGGCGTTCCCTGAGAGCCTCCCGTTCTTCGATCGAGGTCTCGATTCCAACCATCTGGTTGATCGGGTCACCCACAAACCGGAACATGGTGAAGGCCAGAAGCGCCACCACCATCATGACAATCAACGCCTGCAGCAGGCGGCGAGTCGCAAATCCAATCATTTCGGCTCTTTATGTCTAAACATGAAAAGACGCCCCCGGCAGTGCCGGGGGCGCGCATTGTTATTCCAACAGGGTCAGTTCTTCGTCACAAAGCGGAACTTGAACTGGTTGTCTGCGCGTTGAACCAGCTGAACATCATCTGCAACACCCCAGGCCAGGCCCTGCTGGTGCAGCGGGATGTAGTAGATATTGTCATGGCTGATCTTATACGCGTCCGCAATCAACCCGTCGCGTTTCTCAGGCTCGATCTCCACCAGAACTTCTTTGGTGAGGCCATCGACTTTTTCGTCACAGAAACCGCCGAGATTGAACGGAGAGCCGTCTCCAGCTTCAGTGCGGCAGTTCATCAGGTTTGACAGAACGTTCCAGCTGTCGAGAGACCCTGGCGTCCAGCCGAGAAGATAGAACGACGTGTCGAAGCCCCCGGAGGCCAGCACCTTGGCGAAATATTTCGCTTTGGGCTGTGCGTTGAGGTCCACTTTCACACCGATGCGCGCCAGCATGGCGGCAACGGCCTGACAGATAGCTTCGTCATTGACATAGCGATCGTTCGGGCAGTCCATGCCGACAGAAAAGCCGTCTGCATATCCGGCATCGGCCATTAGCTTTTTGGCAGCTTCCGGATCGTAGGGATAGCGCTCGAATTCGCTGGCCTTGGAGAACAGGAACGGCGAGATCATGATCGCGGACGGGGTCGACAGGTCCCGCATCACTTTCTTCTTGATCGCTTCGATATCAATCGCCTGATAGAAGGCCTGACGAACCTTTGCGTCCTTGAACGGGTTCTTGCCCTTCACATCGGAATAGAGCAGTTCATCGCGCATCTGGTCCATGCCGAGGAAGATTGTGCGCAGCTCCGGACCGGTCAG
>NZ_JAILWL010000597.1 GCF_025698965.1 Roseibium sp. | reverse complement strand
GGTTTTCTTATAGGAGCCGGCGGTCTGCTGTCCGCCTTCGGAAAAGGTCTTAAGTGCCGCGATCGCAGGGCCGGCATCCGCTCCACTGCT
This sequence comes from Roseibium sp., assembly GCF_025698965.1. Lineage (GTDB taxonomy): Bacteria > Pseudomonadota > Alphaproteobacteria > Rhizobiales > Stappiaceae > Roseibium. The sequence goes on along the minus strand of NZ_JAILWL010000597.1, from coordinate 3,329 downwards.
CAGACCATCGACAGCCTGCCTGAAAGCTTTCACAACGCCGGCGATGTAGGCCTTTCCGCGTTGACGCCCCTCAATCTTGAGTGCGGTCACTCCGGCTTTTGCCAAGTCATCCAGCAACTCAAACGCATTGAGACTCACCGGGTCTTCGAACAGATAACCGCTCTTGCCCATTGCTGAGAATTGACCTTTGCACAATGTCGGATACCCGGCCGCCTGCCCGGCTTCAAAACTGTCGATGGTGAACCCGCCCAGACGAGCCTGAAGCCTGCCTGTCTCATCCTCATGGTAATCAACATGGTCGGGAGGTGAACAGACGCCAGTCAGGTTCGGGGACTTGCCCGTGGCGTAAGAGGACAGCGAACAACGCCCCTCCGTCATCACACACAGACCGCCAAACACAAACACCTCGGTTTCGACGTCGATTTCCCTGTTGAGCGCCGCAATCTCCGGAACAGAAAACACTCTGGGAAGAACCACGCGCTTGACGCCGAAGGTTTCGGCATAGAACCGGATGGCTTCTGGCGAATTGGCGGCCGCCTGAACCGACAGATGCAGACGCACGTCCGGGTGTTTTGAAGCGGCATGATCAAGGACGGCAATGTCAGCTGCAATCACCGCATCCGCCCCGCATCGGGCAGCATCGTCTACTGCTTGTTGCCAGATCTCGACATCTCCTGCACGTGCGAAGGTGTTGATGGCAACCAGAACCTTGGCACCGCGCTGATGGGCATACGCGACGCCATCGGACAATTCGTCCGGCGAAAAGTTCAAACCCGGAAAATTTCGCGCGTTGGTCTCATTGGCAAAGCCGCAATATATCGCATCCGCGCCGGCGTCTGCCGCTGCACGCAAAGCTGCGGGTGTTCCGGCCGGACAGACCAGTTCCATTCTGTTCTGCGTTGTCACGGTCATCTGTGCCCTGTCTCCAGGGGAGCCACCTGTCCAGACGTTCTGGCCGCCAATTGCCGGGCTTTGTCCAGAATTCGTTCGCTGACATCATTGACCCAGGATGCGGACCGGCCGGTCAACCCGAAAAACTCTCCGGGATTCAACTCCGCTTCTTCAAGGGTGTTTCGAAGAGCCAGCACATATTCCGTCTTGCCTTCGATCCGTAGATCGCGGGTGAAAAACAACGCATCCCCATCGTAAGTCCCGTCAAGCAACCCCAGTAAAACCAGAAACGGCGCTCGCACCACTGCTTCCGCGTCTTCAATCCTGTCTTTGTCACAGATCGTCACGCTTGATTTGTCCGCATCGAGCGACAGCAGGAACGCATGCGGCATATCATCGGGCACAACGGCAATAGGAACCTTGACCACGTCTCCCAGTCTGCGCAGCAGATCCGGGCGCCGGGCAACCAGCTGCTTCGTCAGTCTCGATAACAGGAGCTCCATCGGCGTTCTGGGAAGAGGTGCGATGAACGCTGCTATAACGGGTGGGAGACTAAGAGCAGAAGACGGTTTGGGCATGAGGGACTCACTTTCGCGGCCCGAAGATAATTCAGGACCGCCCCTGCAAGACTTGACAATTATCAAGGTAGGTTCTGAAAGTTTCGCAGATACCAGCGCTTTGCACGGGCAGACTTCTGCCCTCCCCTGACCTGCCCGACTGGAATGCCCATGAGCGGCCGCGACCTTCCTCCTTTTCGCAAATTGAGCGAATTCCTTTCCTTTCTGGAAAGCGAAGGCGACTTTCAGCGCTTCGAGGCACCGGTTGACATTCATCTGGAAGCAACGGCTCTGCATCGCAAAGTGATTGCGAAAGGTGGCCCGGCGCTTCAATTGACCGCACCCAGAAAAGGATCCAAATCGGATTTTCTGGCACCATTGCTCGTAAACCTGTTCGGCACCCGCAAACGGATTGCCAATGGCCTGGGGATCAGACCGGACAAACTTCCTGAACTTGGAGAATTTCTTGCGTCCCTGCGCAGCCCCCAGCCACCAAAGTCGTTGCGCGAAGCCTACAAGCTCTTTCCGATGGCAAAGGCGGGCCTGAACACACGCCCCAAACGGATCGGATCCAACAAAGCGCTGGAACCAACTGACCCCGATCTGTGCCAACTCCCTGTTCAAACATGTTGGCCCGATGACGCCGGACCGCTGATCACCTGGGGCATCGTGATAACACGACCTCCGGGAGCCGATGATCCACGAACCTACAATCTTGGCATCTATCGAATGCAGGTTCTCGGTCCCAAGACGGCCATCATTCGATGGTTGCCGTTTCGAGGCGGAGCGCAACATTACCGGAAGTGGCAACAAAAGGGCGACACTATGCCGGTTGCCATCGTCATTGGCTGCGACCCGGCGACCTTGTTGTCTGCCGTTATCCCGGCACCAGGCGATGTCAGCGAACTTGCGCTTGCCGGCATATTTAACGATACGCCTTCGCGTCTTGCCCCTTGCCGCACGATCGAAATGCATGTTCCGGAAAGCGCGGAGATCGTTCTGGAGGGCGAGATCAAACCGGGGGAAGTCGCGCTTGAAGGTCCGTTTGGAGATCATACCGGCTACTATAACGACGCAGCTTCCTATCCTGTGTTTCACCTGAATTCGATGAGCCTGCGCAAGGATCCCGTCTATCTGTCGACCTTCACCGGCAGAGCGCCGGACGAGCCTTCCGTCATCGGCGATGCCATGACCGATATCTTCCGCCCGATCCTGCGTCAGGCAATCCCGGAAATTGTCGATGTCTTTTTGCCTCCTGCCACCTGTTCCTATCGATTTGCGGTTCTCAAGATCGACAAGTCCTATCCGGGTCAGGCTCGGCGTGCGATGATGGGTTTCTGGTCCCTGCTGCCGCAGTTTTCGATGACCAAGTACGTCATTGCCGTGGACGGGGATATCGACATCCGTTGCTGGGACGACGTGATGTGGGCTATCGCCACCCGGTCCGACCCGGAACGCGATCTGCTCGTTCTGGATCGGACACCGGTTGACCAGCTGGACTTCGCCAGTCCGGTTGAGGGTCTTGGAGGAAAGCTCGGTATCGACGCGACCATCAAGATCGGCGCCGAGACAACACGCTCCTTTGCCGAGAAACTTACAATGCCGGCCGAGGTTGAGGCACGGGCCGATGCGCTCTTTGCAGGACTTCAGGCAACAAGTCCGGCAGGAAGGCACATACAATGAGCCGAGGCAAACGCGTAATTGTCGGCATTTCGGGGGCTTCGGGAGCGCAACTCGCTCTGGAAACTCTCAATTTGCTGGCCGAGCTTGATATCGAGAGCCACGTCACCGTAACAGCTGGTGCCGAGCAGACAATCCGCCATGAACTCGGTCAATCAGGTCGAGAAAGCATCCGGTCGATGGCGACATGTGATCTGCCAC
>NZ_JAILWL010000596.1 GCF_025698965.1 Roseibium sp. | reverse complement strand
GTCATGCCACAGACAAGGTGTTTGAGAAATCCAACCTGACGATTTCAGAAGCTCAGACGCTAATTTCGTTGTGCAAGCGTATCACGCAACCCTGATTTCACCGCTGTTATGCGGATGTCAGCCGGAGGTCATTTCCAGTCGCGGATTGTCTGATTTGCGAAAATCGACCCGCTGTGTCTGGCGCGATCTCCAGCGTCGATGTTCGAGGTCTTGTGTCCGGGTCATACTCTCTTCAAGCAGTCTTTTGGCGCAAAGCTAGCCTAACAAAATGATGCCAACCACCGCCGCGACGATAAAAACACAGCCGATGATTTCGGAGCGGACGATCACTTCCTTGAACACCAGCCAGGACGCCAGGAAGGTGAAGACCAGTTCGATCTGCGCAAGCGCACGAACATAGGCAACGTTCTGCAATGTCATGGCCGTGAACCAGCCGACCGATCCGGCAACACCGGACGCACCGACCCAGACTGCGCTGCGCCATTCGCGCAGACTTGCGCGGAGTTCGTCCGGTTCACGCCAGACCATCCAGGCGGACATGGCGAACGTTTGAAACAAGGTCGCGTAGACCAGTGCGTAAGCCGCCTGCATGGGAACGCCTGTCCCTTCCAGCGACAGGGAGGCCGTGCGGTAGGCCACCGCCGACGCCCCAAAAAAGGCCGCGGAGGCCAATCCGATCAGGGCGGGTCTACCCACCAGCGACGTGCGAATAGCAGACAGTGTCAGCGGTGCGCGGGCGAGCGAAATGACAACGACACCGATAATACCGATGACAATGCAGATGGCGACGATCGGGCTGACATGCTCTCCCAGAACGACAGAACCGAAAAGAGCTGCCTGGATCGGTTCGGTTTTTGAGTAGGCGGTGCCGACCGCAAAGTTGCGGAACGAGAACAGATAGACCAGCAGGAAAGTTCCGAGGATCTGTGCCAGACCGCCCAGAGCCCCGGCAATCAACAGTGTTGCACCGGGGGTCGGCAGCGGATAGTCAAAGACGAAATGCAGGATCGCCGCATAAACAATCGCAAAGGGTACCCCATAGCCGAACCTGACAAAGGTGGCGCCGGTCGTGCCGAGCTTGCCTTTCAGGTGCTTCTGCATGGCTGTGCGCAGGTTCTGGCAGAACGCGGCAAATATGGTGATCGGGATCCATAGCTCCACGGAGAGCACTTTCATCTATGAGTTGATCTGAAATCACCTTACCTCCGGACAATTCGCAATAAACTAGGGTTCTTTGCAACAGTTTGATTAGTTTTTCTCAACACCATCACAGAACTCCCCCTTTCAATCCGCTCATGCAGTTTCGAAAGTTACACCATTCCATGACGCGATCAGGACATCTTGGAGACTTCCGGCGCTTGACAGTGCTTGGTCCGACGGCTTACGTCCGCCCTTGAATTGTTAACGCCCGGAGACACTCATCCAGATGACCCAAGATCTCGCCTCCCTGTCCAAGATCATCGATACGGCCTTTGAAGACCGTGATGCAATCGGAGTAACCACGACCGGCGAAATCCGGGACGCAGTGGAAACTACGCTAAACCTGCTTGACCGCGGTGAATTGCGGGTTGCGGAGAAAAAGGACGGCGACTGGGTCGTCAATCAATGGGCCAAGAAGGCTGTTCTCCTGTCCTTCCGACTAAACGCCATGGAAGTCATCAAGGGTGGACCCGGCCAGGCAACCTGGTGGGACAAGGTTCCGTCCAAGTTCGATGGCTGGGGTGGAATGGATTTCGAAAACGCCGGTTTTCGGGCTGTTCCGAACTGCACCGTCCGCCGCTCCGCTTACATTGGCAAGGGCGTTGTCCTGATGCCGTCGTTCGTCAATCTCGGTGCTTATGTCGACGACGGCACGATGGTCGACACCTGGGCAACCGTCGGCTCCTGCGCCCAGATCGGCAAGAATGTTCATCTATCCGGCGGCGTCGGCATCGGTGGTGTTCTTGAACCGCTGCAGGCCGGCCCGGTCATTATTGAAGACAACTGCTTCATCGGCGCCCGCTCGGAAGTTGTCGAAGGCTGCATTGTCCGTGAAGGTTCCGTTCTCGGCATGGGCGTTTATATCGGCCAGTCGACGCGCATTGTGAACCGTATGACGGGCGAGATTTCCTATGGTGAAATTCCACCCTATTCCGTTGTTGTCGCCGGTTCCATGCCAACGTCGTCGCTGATGGGCAACGGGGAAGCCGCACCAAATCTTTATTGTGCCGTCATCGTGAAAACCGTCGACGAACGCACCCGCTCCAAGACGGGCATCAACGAACTGCTGCGGGACTGATAAAGTTACATACTGCGAGAAAACAAGAACCCGCCTCTTCGGAGGCGGGTTTTTTCATCAGCTCCACAGATTGCCGACAACCTGGGAAATGACCAGCGTCAGCAGAATGTCCAGAACAACGATGCCGATTGCAAGACTGATCGTTGCCTGTAGCGCAATGCGCGCAACAAGATAACGGTACCACAGAACGGCCACGAGACAGGAGAAGGACAAAAGTACGGCAATTCCAGGCGGAATGATGCCGAGGAGGAACAGCAGATAGGTGACAAGATAAGGCACCGAGGCCAGCAGACTGGTCCAGTTTCGAACAACTATGAACGGAACATAGCGCTGCGAAATACCAATCGGCGCTGCAAGCAACGCCAGAATGATCGGCAGCGCCACCCAATCAATCCCCAAACCGAAAAGCTGAGCCGTCCAGAAAGCGCCTTCCGGAAACCCTTCAGGATGATAGAGATTCTCGGAAAAGTAGAACTGCTTTTCCGCAAGTCCGCTGACGAGAAAAACGGGTAGCAGTAAAACAACAACCCCGAAAGATCTCCAAAAGCCCTGAATGGACTGATCGAAAAACGCCATGCCTTCCGGCCGGTTGCGCAACAGCAACCAGGATCCGTCCAGCGCCGCGCGGATTTCACTCATGCTGATCAAGTTCAAGCCGCTCCGTCAATCAGGTTAAAGACCCGGGGCTTATGAAAAATAGCTGGCCAAGAATCGTTTATATATTGCGGCAAGTTGGTCAAGGTCTGCAACTGCGACACACTCGTCTACCTTGTGCATTGTCTGGCCGACCAGGCCAAACTCGACAACCGGGCAATAGTTTTTGATGAAACGCGCGTCAGATGTGCCACCACCGGTAGAAAGCTCGGGCATGCGTCCTGTTTCGGACTTAACGGCTTTTCCCAAAGTCGCGATGAGTGTTTCGTCCTTGGTCAGGAAGGATTCGCTTGCATCTCGCTTGAACTGGATATCGAGCTTCAGGTTGCCGAGATCCACCGACCGCAGCGTTTCTAGAATTCTGGCTTTCAGGCTCTCCAGCGTCCATTCGTCATTGTAGCGGATATTGAACCGGCATTCCGCGTGCGCTGGAATGACGTTGAAGGCCGTGTTGCCGACATCTACCGTAACGATCTCCAGGTTGGATGGCTGGAATCTTTC
>NZ_JAILWL010000595.1 GCF_025698965.1 Roseibium sp. | reverse complement strand
TCCCCTCGACCGGAGGACGACGGCACGACTCTATTGGGACACCAGACCGATCGCGATCTGTCTGCAATCCGCACTCAAGAACCTCAAAAAGGAGCGCAACACGGCACTTCTCAGCCGCACTGCCTGCACGGTAGTGAATTCGACCTTGTCGGCGGAACGAAGATGATTTTTCGTTTTTCCGCCCCTTGCGACTTCAAGACGTGTCGCCTTCCCGAGACCAGGTACATGGGAAGGGAAAATGAACAACGGGTTTCCGTAGGGTTATGCTTTTGCAACGAAACCTCTGATGGAGCCGACGCTGTCCCAAAAAACAGCGGGCACGCAGAGGAAAAATGGCCTCCTGCCTTCTCACGAACAGGTTGCGTGGATGCTGCCCTGGATCCAGCGCGCATCTGCCACTGAGGGTTTCAGTTCGCGGGGTTGCAATGCCGGGTGTTGACATCCGCGACCGACTTGCGTATTGACCTCACCATCAAAGGGATAAATCGATGTTTTTCGCTGTTTACAGTTCAACAAGCTCAAGTTCGTCCGCGTTCCGCGGTCGAGAGCTTTTGCGTGTGCGGTAAACTTCAGGCACATCGAAATCTTTCTGACCCGGAAGCAAGCGCTTACCGGGTTTTTTGTTGCCCGGGTCATCAATAGGGAAGATGAACTGGGCAGGAGCCCGGCACCGCTTCGAAAGCGGATGGAACCGGAAAGGGTTTGGGGATCGAGACCTCTGTCTTCCGCCATATGGAGCAGCCGGGCATTGGAGAGCCCACCGGGCTGAAAGTTCGATGCTTATGCTGTGCTGGTTCGACTCCAGCCTGCTCCAGCAAAAAGAGAGTGAACCAGCCGGGGGCTGGCGCAGACTGCTAATCTGTCGGGGCTTTTACAAGCTTGCGGGTCGGGACCGCCGCTCTCTGCCATTCCTTCCGATTGTTAGATCGGCCAAAGGGAAGTCCGCTTGAGGATTGGTGGTCTGACGGATATCGAGGCCAGGTCTATTAATTCGGTGACCGGTATGGGGCCGTATGCGGACTGACGGTTTTCGGCTTGGGATAGACCAAGTGCGGACATATGCAGGGCTGCAAGGGTAAGATCATGGACTTTGTTCTTAGCGTTCTTTTCACTCGGCTAGGGCGGCCGGCGCTGCTTTGGCGGCTCTGTTGCAAATTTGAATTTCGTTAGTTTGCGGCCCTTAGTGACCCTTCGGTTCAAGCTTTTGCATCCTGAAGATGGTTTTCGAGCATAGTGCTCTCCCGCGTCGATGAATTCGAATTTGTGCGGCGGAGCGGTTGATCTGGAAAGGGACGAAGAGATTTCGTACCGCTGAGAACATGGCCCTATCGGAAGGTTTGTACGTAGGATCCCGTTAAGGCGGAACGATTAGCGAACACCCGTGATATAGCGTCATCCTGCCCACTTTCTCGCCGCGTTGAGATGCAATGGACGGGGGTATTGGGGCTCAGAGGCACCAGAATGCCAATCAAAGTCGCCGGTCAGGATGACGTGCGCCCATCCTAGCGGCGATGTATGGGCAAGAAGGGTGGGATCCGGGATCTGACCTTGGCGGGCCAAGTGTTCGGCCGCCTTGTCCATATAGAGTGTGTTCCAGTAAACGATAGCGGCGATAACCATGTTGAGCGCCATGGCGCGCTTCTGTTGCGCCGCGTCAGAGCGATCGTAAATGCGCCCCTGGGAATGAGCAAACACCGCCTTTGCCAAACTGTGACGTGCTTCACCCTTATTGAGGCCTGCCTGACAATCCTTCCGCAAGTCGGGATTTTCCAGCCAGTCCAGCATGAACAATGTCCGCTCAATGCGCCCAATTTCGCCGAGAGCAAGGTAGAGCCGGTTTTGTTGTCGGTAACCGCCAAGCTTTCGGAGCATCGCCGATGGCTTGATGGCTTTGGTTTTGGCACTGCCTGCGAGGCGGATTGCATCCCCCCAGTGCTGGACAATAACGTCATCCTTGATGGGGTTGCCCATCAGCGGCGCCAGAAACGGCCACTGGCGCGGGGATCCGAAGCAAGCCAGCTTTCGATCCGGGAAGTCGCGTAACCGCGGCGTAAATTTCATGCCAAGCAAATGGAACAGCGCGAAGACGTGATCAGAGACGCCCCCAGTATCGGTGTAGTGTGTGAGTGGGTTGAGCAGCATTGGGTTGCCAACCAGCCCGTCTAAGACAAAGGGCGCTTCCCCAGACGTTGCTCCGATCACGGATGAATGGAACGAGCCATATCGGCCAGACAGAAAGGAATAGATCTTCAATCCCGGATCAGGACCATACTTGGCATTGATCAGGCCAGTCCCACGGTTGGCAGCAAAGAACTGCCCGTCTGAGGAGGTTGCGCCAGCCTTCCCCCAATGCGCAGCGAATGGCAGGTCATGATGGGCATCCACAATTCGGGCCAAGGCATCCGAATAGGTTTCCGGTCGCAGATACCACATATTCGCCCAGGTCAGTTGGGAATGGCTGATGTGTTTTGAGGCATAGGCCATCCGCTCCAGACCCAGATTGCTTGCACCGGCCAAAATGGCCGCAAGCAACACCGCAGGATCTTCGTGATTGTGACCTGAGCGCAGATCGGTGAAGGCATTCAGGAAACCTGTCTGTGCGTTGACCTCCCACAACAAATCCGTGATCCGGATGCGCGGCATAATCGCATCAATAGACCGCTCCAATCGTAAGGCTTCAGCCGACGTATCGGCTTCGTGTGGGGTGATCCGAAGTCGCCCCTTCTCCAGGCGCACCCCATCGAGCACGCCGCGCTTCAGCTTACTCTCAACTGTCGATAGCCGCTGATTCAAAACATGTTGGTGATCTACCAACCAAACATCGACATCCGTTTCCAGACCCAGTTTCTTCAGTTCCGCGTCGGCGGATGCGAGAGAGATCAGGTAGCTGTCAAAACGTCGGTAATCCTGACTGCCTTCCACCCAGACATCCCCGGCCCGCAACCTGTCGCGTAGCGTGGCGACAACTGCGGTTTCATAGATACGGCGCTTGGGCTGACCGTCTTGAACAATCAGTTTAGACCAATGTTTGGCAGGGAACGGCATTGGAATGTCGGCGGGCAGCTTGCGTTTGCCGGATATGTTGTGATCCCTCAGCAAGGACACGGCCTTTTGCAGATCTCGCCCCGCCTCCGGCGCGCTGAATGTGAATGTTTCGAGAAAGGCGGGTGCAAACTTGCGCATATAGGCATAGCGTTCCGTCGCCAGCTCCAGCGGATCACCCGTGGCCAGTTCGCCAAAGGCCGCGATTTCATCCCGATATTGTAGCAGGTGATACCAACCAATCTCGCCATCCAGAGCCGCGAACGGATCAACCCCAGCTTCATGGGCCAACGCCATGGTATCAAGCGTCTCGCCAAAGAGCTGCATCAGACGGCCGACGCGGGCTTTTCCCATGGCCCAGACTTGATCTTGCTTGTTCCTTGAGCGCGAAAATAGCTGACCTGTCAG
>NZ_JAILWL010000594.1 GCF_025698965.1 Roseibium sp. | reverse complement strand
TCACGAACGAGAGGATTGTCTGGTGGGTTTGGTGCGCCTCAGTTCTGCAAGCTGTTCGCGTTGAGCAAGCTGTTCGGCTTCCTGCGTCGTGGCGCGTACATAATCGATATGCTCTTCGGAAAAGCGCTTGGCGCTGACCGGGTCTCCATCGCAGATCGCCTCCGCGATCGCCTTGTGTTGCTGCAGCACTTCTGTCCGGGCGCTCGGATGGTGATAGAGCCGCTCACGGTTATAAAAGACACCGTTTTCCAGAAGTCTGTAGCAGGATCGCAAAGTGTGCAGCATTACAACATTATGCGCCGCTTCACCGACCGCATGATGGAAAGCCACATCGAGCCGGCTTTCTGTGTTGAGGTCTGCAATTTCGTGTGCCGCTTGCATCTGATCGACAATTTCGGTCAATCGGGCCTGGTCGGAAGGCGCCGCCCGCACGGCTGCCTGCGCTGCGGCATGTCCTTCAATGCCCCGCCGGAACTCGAAGTAATCGCTGATAGCAGACGGGTGTCGCGCAATCAGCTGAACCACGGCCTCGGAAAATATTGGCCCGATCAGGTCGCAGACATATGTACCGCCACCGCGTCGGGCTTCAATCAGGTCTCGATCTTCCAGGATCTTGAGAGCATCTCTGAGGACCGGCCGTGAAACTTTCATCTGGTCGGCCAGATCCCTTTCAGACGGCAGACGGTCACCCGATTGCAGCAGTCCTTTCAGGATCAGGTTTTCGATCTGCTCCACGGCGGCATCGGCAGTTTTTTGATGGTCGACGGGTTGAAACACTGGGACGATATCCTCGCTTTGCGCGGCAAATTAGCGGTAAAAACAAAATTGGTCAATTTTTTTATCCAATTTTGTTCAACGCTAGGCGCGCACTGCGGGTTTAGGGCGCAACTGCCTGACTGGGCGGTGTCAGATGCCAGGTCTGACGGCCAAGTGCTGCCGCCTGGGCTGCCCATCGAGGCGGGAGCGAGGTGCGTTCCCGTCCGTTCTGGCGCTTAAGAGGTCTTCGCAAGGTTCTGCAATTCCACGTGGAGGCTGAGGGCGCAGATACCGGAAACGGGCTCTGCTCACCCGTTGCCCAAGCGCTCTACCTCACGCGTTGTCTTGTCCAGGATGGGACACTTCAGCAACAAATAAAGGAATCAAAAACCCTGGAAAACACCAGGGGTAAGAAAGGTCTAAGCCACCCCTGGCGGGGGTGGCTCATTATGTTGGCAGTGTTGGTCTATGCCTTTAAGAGATCAGGCGCCTCCAGAACATGCGGTGTGTTATAGGCGTCAAAGTCCAATTGTCCTTCGGATTTTGCGATCACGACTGTGCACGCCGCGTCGCCGGTGACATTGAGCGACGTCCGTGCCATGTCGAGAATGCGGTCGATGCCTGCGATGATCGCAACACCTTCCAGCGGCAGACCGACCGACGTCAGAACCAGCGACAGCATAACCAGACCAGCGCCGGGTACACCGGCGGTACCGATGGACGCGAGCGTCGAAGTCAGGATGATCGTGATGTATTCCGACATGCCCAGTTCGACGCCGAAGGCCTGTGCCACAAAAAGAGCGGCAATACCCTGATACATCGCGGTACCGTCCATGTTGATGGTCGCACCCAGCGGAAGTGTGAAACTGGCCACGGACCGATCTACGCCCAGGTTCTTCTGAACGGCGGTAATGGTGACCGGCAGAGTTCCCGACGAAGACGTGCTGGTGAAGGCAACTATCTGCGGTTCGACAATACCTTGAAAGAAGCGCAGCGGGTTCAGACGGCTCACGAAGGTGACGAGACCGCCATAGACGAACACCGCGTGCAGGATGCAGCCGATATAAAGAGCTGCGATGATTGTTCCCAGCGGCAGAAGAAGATCCATACCGTAGGTCCCGGCAACCCAAGCCATCAGGGCAAACACACCATATGGCGCGAAGGAGATGACGATTTCCGTCAGCTTCAGAATGACGGAGTTCAACGCTTCGAAGAAATCCCGGATCGGTTTCCCCGCATCGCCCACAAGATTGATCGATAGGCCGAACATGATGGCGAAGAAGATGATTTGCAGGACCTTACCGTCAGCCGCCGCCGCAATCGGGTTTTTCGGAACAATCGCAATGAGCTGCTCGACAAAAGGCGGTGGGGTCTTGGCTTCCATCGCAGCGGCGGTGCCGAGATCGATCCCGACACCTGGCTGAAACAGGGTGCCGAGAAGCAAACCGATGGAGATGGCAAAGGCCGTCGTGCACAGATAAAAGACAACGGATTTCAGGCCGATGCGCCCCATGCGAGCCATGTCGCTTACCGACGCCATGCCGCAGACCAACGATACAAATATCAGTGGTACGATCAGCATTTTGATCAATGAAAGGAACAGCGTTCCGATGTGCTTGATCGTACCGGCGACCGCTTCGTTTCCGGTGATATTCAGCACGACACCTACGGCAATCCCCAAAACAAGGGCTATGACGATTTGCTTCCATAGAAGCATATTCCTCCAGGGTGCGAGAAACCCTGTTTTTCGCTGTGTGGTTTCCATGATTACCTCCCTCTCCACTTGGCAGCTGGAAAACCGAGCTGCGAGCAATCATGTTTTTTTACCATCCCGATGGAAGGGGACGTGCTGCAAACAAAGAAAGGGCATTGCAAGTTTTGCAATGCCCTTTCTTTGTCTTCAACTTTTTCAGGCTCATGTGCTTGCAAGCTGTACACACTTACGGGCGAGCACATCGGTCGGGTCAATCGGCAAGGCTCCAAGGTCTTCTTTGTTCTCGCTGACGATCAGAGGAAGTTCAGTACAGCCCAGGATTACCGCTTCAGCCCCGTTTGTGACCAAATGCGCAAATGCTCTTGCAATTTGTTCTTTGCAGAGCCCGTCCGTATACCCTGCTTTTACACCTTTTGGCCCATAGATTGCGTCCATTACCAAAGCCTGATGTGTCTCATCTGGAACCACAAAACCCAGACCGGCATCGGTAAGCGCCTGCTGGTATAGACCGCTGTGTATGGTTCCGTTCGTTGCCAGAATTCCGACACGGCCTGTTTCGGGCGACTGTTCGGTGATGTGATCTGTTGTCGTTGAAAGTATGCTCACAATCGGAATATCGAGGTGGCGCTGAATGCGATCCACATAGGCGTGCGCGGTGTTGCACGGGATCGCGATCATATCGGCACCGCCACGCTCCAGCTTCTTGCAGGTCGAGTAAAGCGCAACAGTTGGATCCGTTCCGTTACTCACCAGGTTTTCTGTTCGATCGGGGATCTGCGGATTTTGCTCGACAAGAACCTTGATGTGATCCTGGTCCCGGGATGCTTGGGTTGCCCCCACGAGCTTGCCCATAAAGTCCACCGTCGCCGCAGGCCCCACTCCGCCAACAACACCGACCTTGAACTTCCGGTGGTGGTCGGCCTCGGTGGCTCTCAGCGCATGCAGCGCGTAGGCCGAAGCCGTATTGATTGCGGCCATGCCCTC
>NZ_JAILWL010000593.1 GCF_025698965.1 Roseibium sp. | reverse complement strand
GAGTTCTCTGCAGCGACTCTCGCGCTGGTCGGTGAAGACGGTCAGGTCGTTGGCGTCAAATGCGCGCGCGTGGACGAGAAGCGCCGCCCGATCGAGGGCACGGAGTTTATCTTGCGTGCCGACCTGGTTCTTGCCGCGATCGGCTTTTCCGGCCCGCTGCTCGACACCTATATCGCACAGGCAGGCGATGCGCTTGACCTTGACGGCCGCACAAATGTGAAAGCCAATACCGAAGACTACAAAACCAGCATGAAAAAGGTGTTTGCCGCCGGGGACGTGCGCAAAGGCCAGTCACTTGTTGTCTGGGCGATCCGTGAAGGCCGTCAGGCAGCCCGCGCTGTGGACGAATTTCTGACCGGATCATCCGATCTGCCACGCTAAGTCAAACCGCTTACTATTCAAAGCCCCGCCGGAAACCACCGGCGGGGTTTGTATTTGTATCCAAGGTCGTTGATCAGGACCCGCTCGGGAAATCGCTTTCAAGCGCTGACGTGCCCTCGGCCGAAGACCTTGGATCATCCACACGCCCCGGCATCGGGGGAAGTGTCTCCCCCTTCACAAAAAACCGATAGGCCGCGCTGTCCCTGTCGATTTCCTTATCGTCTTCCCCACCGAGCAGAAGTGCTTCGGGCGAGGTTGTCCGTCCGGTCAGAACAATAAAGTTCGGATCATCCTCGACCCCTTCAAAGGCCAGACCACCATAACCGCCAAGCAGACGTGACAGCTCCCTTTCGACAAAAAAGGCAACTTTTCGATATCCTGCCCAGGTAAATCCGATCCGGTTCTTCGTCCGCAACCTGGTGTTTTTGCCGTTCACATCCGGCCCGTAGGAAGAATAACTGCCGTCTTCCGCCAGAAATATGTCCCAGATATCGACATAGCGAACCCGCCGGTCCTCCGATGCGCTCTGGAATATCGAATTCAGTTGCGTGAAGTCGCCGTTGACCAGTTCGTCAAATGTCGGCGGCAGTCCCGCCCAGACGATAGGTTTTTTCTCCTGCCGAACAACACGGATAAGAGCGTCGACCTTGCTCCTGTAGCTCTCGAGCCATTCAGCCGTCATGAATTCGATCGGTGGATCACCCGGAAATGCTTTTCCCATATCGCGCCGGCCAATCATGACGACAACGGCCTTTACATCCTCACCCCGGATTTTGGCCAGTACCTGGGTTGCCCAGTCAGGGGCATCATCACCGGCAAACCCGCCCAGGTCCACGGTGATAGGTTCTACACGGATCTGAGGCTTTTCAGCCAGCGTGAACTCAAGGCCATCGGCAACACCGCGTGCCATTCGGTCACCAACGACCAGAATCAGGCCGGCATCGGGATCTTTGGGCTGAACTTCAAATTTCGGAGCGGCACCTGCAGGGCGTGTCGTCCTGGGCCTTTGTTTCTGTGTCCGCGGTTGTTGCTTTTGAATTCGTCGTTGGCGTTGGTCGCCACGGTCGAAAAGCCGTTGCAGCGGTGCAAGCGGGTTGAAACCCCGAAACGGATTGTTTTGCGCAACGACAATTTCCTTGCCGGGAGGTTCCTGCGCAAGAGCGTCAGTGATGCCAGGGGCAACGAAAACCAGAACAGCTGCAATCACCAGCTGCGAGATCAGCCTCGCAGCCTTGTCCGTCTTCAGCTTCTCCCGCAGGAAAATCACTACTGGCTCCTGAATGGATACTATTTTGAAAGCCAGTTTAACCGCCGAGTTTCAGGTGCGCCAGCAAAACAACGGATGCATATCCGTCTGGGACCAATCCACGCGCCTGCTGATACGCCCGAATACCTCGCCGGGTCGCCGGACCGATCCGGCCATCCGCCGCCCCCACCGAGAAACCCCGGTGGTTGAGCAGAGCCTGTAGTTCCGCGGTTTCTGACCTGTTGAGCGGCATATGTTCGCGAGACCAGTCACCTTGCAATGGCCCACCGCCAATAAGACGGTCGGCAAGATGCCCGACAGCCAGCGCGTAGGCTGTTGCGTTGTTGTAGCGCTTGATCACATAGAAGTTTCGCAGCATCAGGAACGCCGGACCGCTTGCACCTGCCGGTAAAACAAGCACGGCATTGTCAGATGGGCGGGGAAAACCTTTACTGTTGGAGCGACGGACACCGTGTTTGGCCCACTGACCAAGCTTGAGCGTCGTGTCACCATCAGCAAGTTGATAGTTGAATCCCGCCGGCAGCTTGACTTCGTAACCCCAGGTCTTGCCTGTTTGCCAACCATGCCTTTTCAGATAATTGGCCGTTGATGCCAGGGCATCGGGAATGGATGTCCAGATGTCGCGACGACCATCACCGTTGTAGTCCGCTGCATAGGCTTTCCAGCTCGACGGCATGAACTGTGTATGTCCCATGGCACCGGCCCAGGACCCCTCCATGTCCTGAAAGCGGACATGACCGGCCTGAACAATGCCAAGAGCCGTTACCAGCTCCTTTTGCCAGAAACTCTTCCGGCGCGGAGCAGCGTATGCCAGTGTTGCCAGAGCTTGAATAACATTATGACGCCCCATGTAGCCGCCATAGTTGGTCTCCATCCCCCAGATCGCCAGAACGGCTTCCCGGTCAACCCCATACCGCGCTTCGATATTCTGCAGAACGACGCCGTATTCCTTAAGGAACCTGCGCCCTTTCTCAACCCGGTCTTCTGAGACAGCGCTGTCGAGATAGTCCCATATCGGTTTTACAAACTCCGATTGCTTGTTCATCAGGCGCAGCGTGTCGTCATCAGGCTGCATACCGGTAAAGACAGCGTTATATGTCTGCGAGGAAACTCCTGCAGCCTTGGCTTTCGGCCAGAAATTTCGGACAAACTTATCAAAGCCGGGATCGGCATATGCTGTCTGGGAGGCCAGGGCGACACCTGCAAAAAGCAAGGTCGTGGCTAACACACGATGCAGACGTGACTTGACGTCGGCAATTCGGGGCAAAGAAATCATCACGTTTACAATTTGCCGTCCAAAGCTCCGCATTGGGGCCTCCTTACGCCCTGGTCCGTGTTAGATACTGCCCCCAGTCCATCAATGATTTATTCAGGTTACTGCCCAGTTAATGCCGGAAGCGAAGTCCTGCTTCAATCGCATTTTCCGTGTAGTCGCTGCCGTCCTGCGAACTGTCGAAACGGCGATGTGTGTAGTCTGCAGTAAGAGCCACATTCTGGGTCAGCGCGAAGGTCAGCCCGCCAAAGCCGGTCAGGGTGCTTTCTTCAATCGAAACCCCTTCGTAGGTCCGATAGCTATAACCAACACCGGTTTCACCCACAAATCGGTCACTGAAGGCATGCGCCAGCCTGATATCGCCGGAATAGATAATCGACCCGCTGGCACCGTCAATGTCCGTCGCCTGGAAGCTTGTTCCAACACCCGCTGTAATCGTCGTCAACCGGCTGGGTGACCAGACAAGCGATCCGTCCACGACCAGTCCGGACAAGTTGTCCAGACGATCGTCTTCAATATCCTCTATCCGCCAGCCGACGCCAAGCTC
>NZ_JAILWL010000592.1 GCF_025698965.1 Roseibium sp. | reverse complement strand
GCCTTGTTACCGAAAAGGCCAGCGAACGGATCGCGCGTGCTGCATTTGAATATGCAAGAACGCACAAACGAGATCGGGTAACGGCTGTCCACAAAGCCAACGTGATGCGGACCAGCGATGGGCTCTTTTTGGACAGCGTTCGAAAGACCGCCAAGAACTACCCCGAGATCGAATTGGATGAAGTGCTTGTCGACGCGGCAGCAGCGCATCTTGTCCGGAACCCGGGCCGGTTCGACGTCATCGTAACAACCAACATGTTCGGGGACATCCTGTCCGATCTTGCCACCGAACTGGCAGGTGGCCTCGGGCTGGCGGCTTCCCTCAATCTGGGTCAGAAAAATGCGGCAGCGCAGGCACAGCATGGATCGGCTCCGGATATTTCCGGGCAGGACCAGGCCAATCCGACGTCCCTGATCGGATCGGCGGCCATGCTGCTGGATCACCTCGAGCTTGCTCCCGCGGCACAGGCAATTCGCCAGGCGCTAAAGGTCGCGTTGACCGATCCGCAATCACGTACTGCCGATCTTGGCGGTCGGCTCGGTACGCGCGCATTCACCGAAATTGTTGTTGAACTCATACGGAAGGCAACAAAATGAACCAGACCTCAATTCCCTTCATTTTCATGCGCGGCGGGTCTTCGCGAGGGCCTTATCTGAAGCGGAGCGACCTGCCCGAGGATCTCGATGTCCTGTCCAAGGTGCTGGTCTCGATCGTCGGCTCCGGCCACCCGTTCAATATTGACGGGATCGGTGGCGGGACAGCGGTTACAACCAAGATCGCCATGTTGTCCAGGTCTGATGATGATTGGGCTGATATCGATTATTTTTTTGCTCAGGTTGGCGTTGAAGACAAGCTGGTCGATTTCAAACCGTCCTGCGGAAACATTCTGGTTGGCGTAGGTCCCGCCGCGATTGAAATGGGTCTTGTTGACCCCACCGGTGATGTCACCGAAGTCAAGGTCAGGGCAGTGAACACCGGAACATGTGTTTCTGAAGTGGTGCAGACACCGGGCGGAACCGTTCAGTATGACGGCGACGCCGTCATTGATGGTGTCCCTGGCACAGCCGCACCGATCCAGCTGCGTTTCATGAAAGTGGAAGGCAGTCTCACCGGCGCGCTTTTTCCGACCGGTAAGGTGCAGGAGGTGATCAACGGTGTTGAGGTCACCTGCATGGATGTGGCCATGCCAATGGTGATCGGGCGGGCAGGGGACTTCGGTATCACCGGCTACGAAAGTGCCGCGGAGCTTGACGACAACAAGGCTCTCTTTGAGCAGATGGAAGCAATTCGACTGATCGCCGGCGAGCGGATGGGTCTTGGGGACGTCACCAGGTCGGTGACACCGAAATTCGGCTTGCTTGCGCCAGCCAGAGATGGCGGCTCCGCCTGCGTGCGCTATTTCATGCCCTGGAAGTGTCACCCGACGCTAGCTGTTACCGGGTCTCAGTGTCTGGCCTCCTGCCTGCTTGCTCCCGGAACAGTCGCGGAAGGAATGTTGCAAGGATCGGCAACGTCACCTGCCACACTGCTGCTGGAGCATCCGATGGGAAAGATGGAAGTCGCAATTGACTATGAAATCAACAATGGCCACTTCACGGTAAAGTCTGCCGGATTGCTAAGGACCGCGCGTGAACTGGCTGCCGGAGAAGTCTTCATTCCCGGATCTGTCTGGTCGCGCAACTAGCTGTCGCTGATTGAACGGGTCTGAAACTAAGGAGGACATGATGCCAACTGAATATGAACGCCAGATCGAGACGGCAACGCTCGCACTGCAGTTTGCCAGGCAACTCGTATGCGACGAAATTCGCGCCTATCCGACACCCGTTTCAGGTTGCGATGTGCAGTATAATGATCTTCTGTCGAAACGGGCACAGGTCACAACATCTCTGGAGGTCTTGCGACGCAATGTATTTGTTCCGACACCCCGCACATTGATCGAAGGGAGCGGTGTCGAAAGCCGATGAAAGTTCATATTCTTGACGACTGGTTCGATACGCTTCGAAGCTTGCCGTGCTTTGAAAAACTTAAAGAACACGATGTTACGGTCTGGACCGATCACGTTGAAAATGTCGATACACTGAGTGATCGCCTGCAGGAAGCAGAAGCACTTGTGCTCTTCCGCGAACGTACGAAAATCACTTCTGATCTGCTTGAGCGCCTGCCGAACCTGAAGCTGATCTCCCAGCGAAGCGTCTATCCGCATATCGATGTTGAAGCCTGTACGAAACATGACGTGCTTCTGTGCTCCAACATGCATGCAGGCACCCCGTCCTACGCGGCTGCAGAACTGACACTGACGCTGATGCTGGCCAGTTTCCGGCAGATACCCGAACAGGTTGCGTCCATCAGACGCGGAAACTGGCAAATGGGAGTCGGCAGGACCCTGCGTGGCCGCACGCTCGGGCTCTATGGCTATGGCAGGATTGCCAAGGCGGTTGCAAACTATGCTGAGGCGCTCGGCATGAATGTTCAGTGGTGGGCTTCCGAAGAGGGGCGTGCAAGGGCGAACGCAGACAGCGCCGCTGTCGCCAAGGACAGGGAAAGTTTCTTTGCCACCTCGGATATTGTCAGCCTGCATGTGCGCCTGAAACCGGCAACACGGGGCATCGTTACCGCGGCCGATCTCGCCGCCATGTCACCGAGGTCTCTTCTGGTCAACACTTCCAGGTCAGGCCTGATTGCACCTGGAGTGCTTGAAGCCGAGATTGAACGGGGCAGGATCTTTGCGGCGGTGGATGTTTTTGACACTGAGCCCCTGAGAGAGCCTGAAAATCTGTTGCTGCGGCATCCAAACGTATTACCGACACCGCATATCGGATATGTCACCGAAGACGAATTCGATCTGCAATTTTCCGATATATTCGACCAGGTCAATGCATATGCAACCGGGATGCCCATTCACATGATCAACCCGGAAATTCAGGCATGAGGAGACGCCGACCGGAACGTGTTCGGTCGCCTGGTTGAGAATGGTCGCTCGGCACACAGCAGCCCGTGACCTAACGTTGTTTCGCCAGGCGCTGTTCGCGATAGCGTTTCGGAGTTTCACCGAATTTGGCCTTGAACCAGCGCGAGAAATGGCTGCTGTCCGAAAATCCGCATTCATAAGAGATCTGGGTAATCGTGCGTTTGGAGTTCATCAGACGCCAGCGCGCGTGTTGAAGCCGCATGTCGCGCCACACTTCCTGCGGTGATGAATTGGCGTGTTGCAGAAACACGCGGTTCAGTTGCCGCACGGTTGAACCCAGCTTCTCGGCCAGGTGTTCGGTGGTGTCCGGTTCACGAAGCTTTTGCCGCATGATTTTGACGGCCTGCTCAACCCTCCAATTGCCGCATTCCTCAAGATCCTGATAAGGCAGGCGAGCCACTTCATGCGCGGATCTGTGCTCATCGACAACAAGGGCGGTGAGCCCTTTCATGCCGCGGGATCGTCCGCAATGTTCGATCAGGATTTCAACCGCCAGATCGATGGCC
>NZ_JAILWL010000591.1 GCF_025698965.1 Roseibium sp. | reverse complement strand
GCCATAATGCGCTTGTGCCTGACCTGATTGACGAATTGCGATGTTCCATTGCGGAGGCGGAGCAGAAGGCGCCTGTGGCGCTGGTGTTGTCCGGTCGCGGGCCGAGCTTTTCGACCGGCGGTGACATCGGTGGTTTTCTGGAGCATGCCACTTCGCAACGAGACCTGGCAATTTATGCGGATGAGCTGGTTTCTGCGCTGCATGAAGCCATTTTGGATCTGCTTCGGTTTCCTGCCCCGGTTCTGGCAGCCGTCAATGGCCCGGTTACGGGTGGTTCCGTAGGATTCATGCTGGCCGCCGATCTTGTGGCGCTATCGGAAGGTGCATTCGTGCAGCCTTACTATTCGGAAGTCGGCTTCGGCCCGGATGGTGGCTGGACAGCACTCTTGCCGGATCGGAACGGCAAAAGCCCTCCAGATTCAGTATCTGAACCAACGCCTGTCTGCCAGTGACGCTCTGACCTTCGGACTGGCGGCAAGCATGCGGCCCCGGAGTGAGCTGTTTGCCCAGATCGATGACTGGATCGAAGAATTGCGGCAACGATATGCCCAGACTCACAGCGCGACCCGCAAGAATGTCTGGGGTGGCGAGCGTCTCGAATTGGCGCGAATTCGTCTGGAACAGGAAAGGCAGCGCTTTCTGGAGTTGGTTGCCCGACCGGAAACTCTTGAAGGAATGCGCCGCTTTACCAGAAAAAGCGCCTGAAGCGCGAAATTCCAATTCAAGCACCAAGTGTACGACACCGGGCGTTGGGAGGACACATGGAGTTTTTGACCGATATGGCTGCAAAGCGTGCGGAGCTGACGCCCGACGCTGTTGCATTTGTCGACCATGACACCGGACGCAGTTTCTCGTTCTGTGAGATCAACAGCCGGGCAACCAGGCTTGGTAACCTGCTTCTGGACAAGGGGCTTGAAAGAGGCGACCGCATGGCAGTGCTCTGTCACAACCATCCGGACTTCTTTGTTCTCCTGTTCGCCGCGCAAAAAACCGGGATCCTGCTCGTGCCACTCAACTGGCGGCAGCCGGTCGCGGAGTTGAAACCGATCCTGACGGCATCGCAGGCCAGGTTACTTTTCTTCGATGAGCCGTTTGAAGCCGCGGCGGGTGAGCTTACCAGTGGTTCCGGCATCGATCTGTTGCCGATTGGGTCCAATTCCAGCGCAAGCAGCGCGCTTGATGACGTCTTGCAGGATGCCAGTCCCGCCGCAATCGGCTGTGGCCGGATCAAAGCCAACGCTCCCTGGTATCTCTTGTTCACCTCCGGTACGACCGGCTTGCCGAAAGCGGTGATCCAGACAGCAGGCATGGCCTATGCCAACATGATCAATTATTGCCAGGCGACCGGACTGTCGACTGGTGAGAAAGGCGTGAATTTTCTGCCGCTGTTTCACACGGCCGGGATCAACCTTCCGACATTGCCGATTTTCCTGAATGGCGGGTCCTCAACCGTCATGCGCAAATTCGAACCTGAAACGGTTCTCACGCTGATCGACAGCGGCAAAGTCACAAGTTTTTTCGGCGTGCCGGCCATCTATCAGGCGTTGTCGCTCTCTTCTGACATCAACAACACCGATTTTTCCAAGGTACGATCTCTGGGGTGCGGAGGTGCGCCGGTTCCAAAGCATCTTCTGGTCGCGTTTCAGGACCGTGGTGTCACGATCTGCAACGGCATGGGCATGACTGAAACCGGTCCGACCGTTTTCCTGATGGACAGGGAAAACGCCGCGCGGAAAATCGGGTCTGTCGGCAAACCGCAGATCCTGACGGACGTCCGGCTGATCGATGGTGACGGCGGCATTGTGGAAGGTCCGGGTGAAGGCGAAGTTCAGTTTCGAGGACCCAACATCACGCCGGGATACATGGACAACAGGCAAGCGACCGTATCGGCCTTCACCATCGACGGCTGGCTGAAGTCGGGCGATGTCGCCCGGCGCGACGATGACGGTTACTTCTACATTGTCGACCGGATCAAGGACATGTTCATCTCCGGTGGCGAGAACGTCTATCCCGCTGAGGTCGAGAAGGTTCTTGTCAGCCATCAGGCAATCCTGGAGGCGGTCGTCATCGGCGTTCCGGACGAGAAATGGGGCGAAGTCGGCGCTGCCTATCTGATTGCTCGCCCCGGTGAAAGTCTGGATCTCAAGGCCTTGCCGAAATGGTGTCGGCAGCGGCTGGCGCCGTACAAGATCCCGAAGAGTTTTTCCATTGTCGAAGACCTGCCGCGCACGGCGGCGGGGAAAGTACGCAAGAACATTCTCAAAGAAACCCTTTCTGCTAAAAGAGCATCCGAGGACGCCTGAGCCATGAGCCTGACCGAAGACGCGCCCGGTTGCGCGACCTTTACCTGGATACCGCGACAGTCAGATTTCGACGCATTCGCGAAACTTTCCGGGGATGACAATCCGATCCACGTCGATCCGGAGTTTTCCGCCCGCACCCGTTTCGGGCGAACGGTCTCGCATGGGATGTTGCTCTATACACGGGTCTTCGCGCATCTCGCCGCGCTCTATCCCGGTCGCAAGCATGTGCTGCAAACCCTGATGTTCCCGAACCCGTCCTATGCGGATGAAGAGCTGACATTCACGTTTTCAGAAACAGCCGCGCAGCCCGGTCGGATCCTGATTGAAGTCAGCCGAAGCGACGATGGTGCTGTGACATTGTCGGGTACCTGTGATCTGGGAGACGCGTAATGACACTGGTTCTTGGGCAAAAGGCGGAACTGGTCCGCATGTATTCGGCGCAGGACATGCGGGATTTCGCGAGCCTGGCCGGTGATGACGAGACGGTTCCATCAAGCGTTCCCGGACCGCTGATCGGCGGTTTGTTCTCTTATCTGCTTGGGGTGAAGCTGCCTGGGCGCGGGACCAACTACCTGAAACAAAGTCTTGAATTTCTGACACCTGCTCCGGTCGAACAGGAATTGATCGCATCGGTTACCATCACGCGTCTGAGACCGGAAAAACATCTGGTTGATCTGGAAACAGTTTGCGAAACCGCGGATGGAACGCGGATCTGCCAGGGCAGGGCGCTGGTCTATGTCGAGGATGTCGGCAAGGAATAAGTCTTTTTGCAGTTGCTTCGCAATTCATTCAACTAAAAGGTTGACTGATGTCTTTGATTGTATTAATTCAACCAAATGGTTGAACGAATGCTTGATGATGAGAAGCTTACCGACATTCTGAAAGCGGTGAGTGATCCTCGGCGGCGGGAGCTGTTGACGCTTCTGGTTCAGCATGGCCCCACACGGGTCACCGATCTCGCCAAGCATTTCGACATCAGCCTGAACGCCGTGTCGAAGCACATCAAAATCCTGGAAGCCGCCGGTCTCGTGCGCCGGCGGACTGAATGGCGGGAACACCTGATTGAGCCGGATATGGGCCCGGTCAGTGAAATCGACCGCTGGTTTCAGGAGTTGCGGTCCATCTGGGCCAAGCGCCTCGATGCATTGGACGAGATGCTCTCAAGGGAGACAGGCGATGAATGACCTGAGT
>NZ_JAILWL010000590.1 GCF_025698965.1 Roseibium sp. | reverse complement strand
GGCAATCTATTAGGTATGGTTACGGCCGCCTCACCAGACGCCGATCGGCGTTTAGCCTTCGTAATTCCGAGTGCAACTCTATGCAAGGCTTGGCCGTTACTTGCGACCCCATACAGGGGGCTCGCCAAATTCGAAGCAGAGGATGCGAGTCTCTTCTTCGGCCGAGAAGAGGAGATTGATGAATTCGCCCAAATGGTAGCAACGCAGAGTTTTGTTACGCTGCTCGGCCCGTCTGGCTCTGGAAAATCTTCGCTTGTGCGCGCCGGATTGCTGCCGTTGTTAGAAGATCAAGGCGGGTGGTTGGTTTTAATCACGCGGCCGGGCAACAACCCGCTTTACGAACTTGCTAGAGCCTTGGCAGATGACGGCACTAGTGCACCCGGTTACGGTCTCGATCGCCGAGCTCATCAACTCGCTGCGGAACTTATAGCGGACCCCAAACGGCTTTTCGATATCGTCTCGACACTACTTCGGGCAATTCCCGGCAGGTCGCGGCTCCTGCTCGTTATCGACCAGTTCGAGGAACTTTTCACGCTTGACGACGCCCAAACTACACTTGAAACAGGAGAGGCTAGTGCCTCGGATCGCCAAAAGAATTACATCGAGGTTTTGGCGCAGATAGGCCAGCGAGCCGAACCCGAGGCCCAGATTCGGGCGGTGGCGACGCTCAGGGCTGATTTCACAGGACGCGTACTGGAGCGCGGATCACTCCGGGAGCTCATTTCATCTCACGACGTAAAACTCTGGCCACTGTCTGAAGAAGGGCTTACGCGAGCAGTTAAGCTTCCCGCAAAGCAGTTCGGTGTGGAATTTGAACCCGGCTTGGTAAAGCGCATCGTCGGCACAATGTTAAACTCGACCGGCGGACTGCCCTTGATGCAGTTTGCGCTTGATGCGCTCTGGAAGCATCAGCGAAACCGGGTACTGACCCACGACGACTACGATACAATCGGCGGCGTCGAGGGCGCGCTTGCGGACTACGCAGAGGCTTATTACAACCGCCAACCACCAGCGAAACAAGCTTCCCTCCGTCGGGTCCTCACTCGTCTCGTCCGCTTGGCTTCTCCTAGCGAACGGGCGGAAGATACCCGCGCTGTCGTTACCCGTGCCGAAATTGGTGATGAGGATTGGGGGACTGTGCTGGACCTAGCAGAAGCCCGTCTTGTAAGTACCGACCAGGATCCAGACCGTGAAATCGAAACCGCTGAACTCGTCCACGAGGCTCTAATCAATTTCACCCGAAGAACCTCGAAGAATTCCTCATCGGCGGACGCAACTGATCTACGCTCATGGGGCCGCCTCCGCAGTTGGCTTGATGAGGATCGCGAATTTGGCCTCTGGCGTCAACGCCTCCACAGCTACGTCGAAAACCACCGCGACAAGGACAGCCTCCTCCCCAACGATCTCGTGCCCGAAGCCCAGAATTGGGTCAGAACCCACGGTACCGCGCTCAACAAAAACGAAATAGAACTCATCACAGCAAGCGCCGAACGTACCCGCGAGGAGGCAAGAAAGATTGAAAAAGCCAAAGAAGACCGGCTGAAACTCCTGGAGGAAAAGCAGCAGCAGCAAAAAGCCTCGGTTCGAAAGCTCTCCGTCCTCGCCGTCGCTCTAATGCTGGCAGTTGGGGGCACCGGATACTTCGCCTGGCGGACCAACTCGGAACTTAACCGAGCTGTTTTGGCAGAGGAAGGTGCGGAAGCCGCATCGGTTGTCGCAAAGCAGCGCGCAAGTGAAGCGGAAGCTGAGCGAAAGAAAGCAACCACGAATCTTTCCTTAGCAGAGCAGCGGTTACAGCAACTCCAAATCGAAAGAGCTCGCCTATTGAGGCAATTTGCTAGCCGCCTTTTAGAAGATGGCCATCCCGAAAGAGCCATAGAAGTTGCTGCAGCGGCATTTCCACAAGAAGCAGAAGATGTCTGGCCCATACTGGATTCCATGTCACAGGTCTCGGAAATTTTGTCAGAAGCCCTTGGAAAAGCGCGCGAATTTCGAACACTTCCGACACCAAAAGGTAGTATTCAAGACGTGCATGTCTCGCCCGACGGAAATACTCTTGCAGTCGTGATAAATGGTATCGCTCGGATTTGGGGTTTGAAGGAAAATGAGGTACTTGCGTCGCTAGACGAGCACAATGACTTGGTTAATAGTGCGAGGTTTTCTCATGATGGAACATTGTTGGTAACGGCGTCGAAAGATCAGAGCGCGATCATATGGGACACAACCAACTGGGAGAGCATCCGAAAGCTCCCAGGACATCTACATTCTGTCGTGGAGGCCGAGTTTTCTCCAGATAACACAAAGATCGTTACTGCAGACGCAGGCAATATCACGGTTTGGGATGTCAGTTCTGGAATGGAATTATTCAAGTCAAATGCCAACAACGGCCCCGGCTGGCTGAGAAGTGCTTCGTTCTCGCCAGACGGAGAAACAATCCTGACAGCAGCTGGAGATAGAACTGCCCGCTTATTGAATGCAGTGAATGGTGAAGAACTTCACCGCATAGAGGACCCAGAGTGGGCCGTTCTTGATGCGAGGTACTCTCCGGATGGAAATTTAGTCGCTTTGGCTATGGAGTCGCATAGTGTTGCAATGTACACCCCTGATCTTGGAAAACTAATATCGGAGATAAATCTCGATGATTACATTACCGACAAGGACCTTCCCAATGCTTATATGAGCTTAAACTTCTCCAATAATGGATCGTTACTCTCGATATCGAACTACGACGCAGAAATATTCGTTTGGAACTACGCTGTTGGAGAAATGGATTGGCAAACAAGAGTCGACAAGAATGCAAGCTACTCTATGGATTATCATCCGTCAGATGAGTATCTCTTAGCTGGCTCAGGTGCTCTTCGGCTATGGCCACCACCTAGAGAATTTGGTCAGTTTTCTACCATTGTAGATGGCAGAGAAGGTCTTGCGTTTTCAGGAGACGACACCAAGATTTTGGCAAAAGGCTATGATGGCCTAAGCGTGATTGATTTAGCCTCACGCACGGTTTCACGATCAATTAAATTCGATAACCGACTAGGCGAACTAACGCTGTTTCCTGATGCACTTGATTTCCTCGTAGACATTGGAAGGGGAGCGCAAATAGTTGATCCCAAAGATGGATCTATCTCAGCCATCTTGGCGCATACAGATGCTATATTTAACCAGGCGGCAATCTCCAAAGATGGCTCTTATTTGGCTGCTGGATCCCCACACGGTGAAGTAAAAGTCTGGAACTTAAACTCAAGGGAGTTGATTCATACCTCTCATCTACAGAGCGATGGAATCTATAGTATCGCCTTTGCTCCGGATGGCAGAAGCATTGTTTCGTTTTCGAAGGACAGCGTAGTGCTTATAGAGCTTTCCGGTGAACCTTTGACCTCGCAGCAGATAGTCGCCCATGATTTCTCTGGAGCAAGAAGCTTTGCATGGTCGCAAGTCGGCTCAATTGTTGCCGCTGGATACGGCGATGGCCGCCTAACGTTAATAGATACTGACACATCTGAA
>NZ_JAILWL010000059.1 GCF_025698965.1 Roseibium sp. | reverse complement strand
ACTCAGATTCTTGGGTGGCAAACGTTGACTTGAAGCTGCATGACGCTTATAAGCGCGCTCGACCGGGACATGCATTCGGACCCAGGCTGATTTAAGCTGTGCGCTTTCAGCGCTTCGGGTGCTTCCTCCAAAGAATTTAAAAATGAACAAGGGCCGCGCAAGAAACCGCGCGGGGAAGAACAATGAAGCGTACGTATCAACCGAGCCGTCTTGTCCGCAAGCGCCGCCACGGCTTCCGCGCACGTATGGCCACCAAAAACGGTCGCCAGGTGCTTGCTCGTCGTCGTGCAAAAGGCCGCAAGAGCCTCAGCGCCTAATCGGCGATCAGCCCGCAGTGCGCCGGGTTGGCGGCGTCTGCCAAAAGCAAACCGCCACCATGGACACTCTTAAAAAGCGCTCCGAATTCCTGGCGGTCGCCAAAGGCGGCCGATTGGGTCGGCGCGCTTTTGTCGTTCAGGGCATCAAGCGCGACACGGAAGACGCACCGCGTGTGGGCTATACCGTCACCAAAAAAACCGGAAATTCCGTCATGCGCAGCCGCATCAAACGCCGGCTTCGGGCGGCAGTGGCCGAATTGACAACCGACGATATTCCGCAAAAAGCGGATTTTGTGCTGGTCGCACGCGACAGCGCGCTCACTCTTCCCTTTCAAAAACTTGTCACAGACCTTAAGTCTGGCCTGACGCAAGTGTTGGACCCGGAGACGCCGCGCGGACGAAGCAAGCCGCGCCGTGGAAACCGGCAAACTCAGATGGCATCGCGCAGGAAACAGGGGTAACTCCAGTTGATTTCTGAAAACCGAAACACGATTCTGGCAATCGTTCTGTCCCTGGTCGTTCTGATTGGCTGGCAGTATTTTGTGGCCCAACCGCAACTGGAGCGCCAACAGGCAGCTCTTGACGCGCAACAGGAAGCAAATGCGGGTCTGCAGGCAACCACCGGAGGTGCCAATCCGGATGCTCCACAGCCTTCCGTGTCACCGGGAACGGATGCAACCGCACCGGCCCAGTCGGCAGGCGGCCAGCCTACCTTTGCAAGCCGTGATCAGGCGCTCGCCGCTTCCAAACGCGTTGCAATCGATACACCGCGCCTGGAAGGTTCGGTCAATCTGTCGGGAGGCCGCCTCGACGACCTTCGCCTGAAGGACTACCACGAGACCGTCGACAAGAGCAGCCCGACCATCGTGCTGTTCTCGCCGAAAGGCAGCCCGGCGCCTTACTATTCCGACTATGGCTGGGTTGCCGATCCGGGCGCAGATATTGCCCTTCCGGGCCCCGATACGGTCTGGTCGATCGAGGGTGAAGCCACGCTGACCCCGACGACGCCCCTGACACTATCGTGGGACAACGGCGGTGGCCTGACGTTCAAGCGGACTTATTCGGTTGACGAGAACTACATGTTCACTGTCGCCCAGACCGTTGAAAATGCGACCGCGGATGCGGTGACACTTTACCCTTATGGCCTGATTGCCCGTCAGGGCACACCGGAAACAACCGGGTTCTTCATTCTTCATGAAGGCCTGCTTGGCGTATTCGGTGAAGATGGCCTCCAGGAAGTCGACTATTCCGACCTGGAAGAAGAAGGCACCATCCGTCCCGCCAAGGTGGATCAGGGCTGGCTCGGCATCACCGACAAGTACTGGGCCTCAACGCTGATCCCGGTTCCTGGTCAGGAGTTTCAACCCAGCTTCAGCCACTCCACAACAACCGGCAATTTCCAGACCGACTACCTCGGCAACGGCGTGACCGTCGCTGCAGGCCAGACGGGTGAAACCAGCTCTTATCTGTTTGCCGGCGCCAAGGAAACGAATCTGATCGATTCCTATGAGGAAACCCTTGGGATCAAGCAGTTCGAACTCATGATCGATTGGGGCTGGTTCTACTTCCTGACCAAGCCGATGTTCTTCGTCATTGACTGGTTCTTCCATCTGATCGGCAATTTCGGCGTCGCCATCCTGGCAGTGACGGTCCTGGTCAAGTTGATCTTCTTCCCGCTTGCCAACAAGTCCTACGTTTCCATGAGCAAGATGAAGCTCGTGCAGCCGCAAATGACGGAAATCAGAGAAAAATACTCCGACGACCGGCAGAAACAGCAACAGGCGCTGATGGAGCTTTACAAGAAGGAAAAGATCAATCCGCTGGCCGGCTGTCTGCCGATCCTGATCCAGATTCCGGTGTTCTTCTCGCTCTACAAGGTGCTGTTCGTCACCATCGAAATGCGCCACGCACCGTTCTTCGGCTGGATCCAGGATCTGTCCGCGCCGGACCCGACGACCATCTTCAACCTGTTCGGCCTGATCCCGTGGGATCCGCCTCAGATGCTGATGCTGGGCGTCTGGCCACTGATCATGGGTATTACCATGTTCATCCAGATGAAAATGAACCCGGCCCCGCCGGACCCGACTCAGCAGATGATCTTTACCTGGATGCCTGTGGTCTTCACCTTCATGCTGGCGTCGTTCCCGGCCGGTCTCGTGATCTACTGGGCCTGGAACAACACCCTTTCCGTGACGCAGCAGTATGTGATCATGCGTCGTCAAGGCGCCAAGGTGGAGCTCTGGGCCAATCTCGGATCCATGTTCAAGCGAAAGAAACCGGCAGCCGACGACAAGGGCTGACAAGTCCGGGAAGACCTGCTAAACACCAAGGCCTCGCCAATCGGCGGGGCCTTTTCATTTGAGACCTATTGGTGCCTCGCGACAACCTGAGGCAATCGAAACTGAAGGAGTGGCTGGTTCAATGACCCACTAAAGCAAGACCTACACCGCAAGGCGAAGTCGCTCACCGGCAGGTCGACCGCGTTCCCGAACGCATTTTTTCTTCCCTTGTTTACTTGCTTTCTGGAGGTCCCATGCACGGCCCGTCCCCTGACACACTTCATCCCTTCAACGGCGAATCTCATACGGTTTTTCTGAAAAACGTGATCAGCCGGCCGAACATCGAAGTCGGCGACTACACCTATTACCACGACGAAAACCACGCCTCCGACTTTGAAACCCGCAACGTGCGCTATCACTTCGATTTTGTTGGCGACCGGCTCAGGATCGGCAGGTTCTGCGCTCTGGCGACGGGAACAACCTTCATCATGAACGGTGCAAACCACGCCATGACCGGGTTTTCCACCTACCCTTTCAACATCTTTTCAGACGCCTGGCGGGACGGGTTCGATCCGGCAACGATCTTCGATCATCTGCGCGGCGACACAATCGTCGAGCATGATGTCTGGTTCGGCACCAACGCAACGGTCATGCCTGGTGTCACAATCTGTTCGGGCGCGATCATCGGCGCTCACTCCGTTGTCGCATCGGACGTTCCGCCTTTTGCCGTCGTCGTCGGCAATCCCGGCAGAATTGTCCGGCTGCGATTTCCGGAGGAGGTAATCGACCGGCTTCTTGAAATCGCCTGGTGGCACTGGCCGGTCGAAAAAATCACGCAGAACCTCAGCGCGATCCGGAGCGCTGACCTCGATGCACTTGAACGGGCCTGCCTTGAGGACGACCGCAGGCTCGACGCCGAGGCAAAGGCAAGCTAGAAGGCCCATATGAGCGAAGAACAAACTTATACGCAGGAAGACCTGGAGGCCGGGCGGCTCATGTTTGCCCGCCAATGGGACTTTCTGACCAGCGTCACCGATATGATCAATCTACCCGAGGCGGCCGACACCGAGATCGCCTTTGCGGGCCGGTCCAATGTGGGTAAGTCCAGCCTGATCAATGCCCTGACGGGACGAAAGGGCCTTGCGCGGACGTCCTCCACACCGGGCCGGACGCAAATGCTGAACTTCTTCATTGCGCCAGATACCCCGCTGACGATTGTGGACATGCCGGGATACGGCTACGCACAGGCACCCAAGGAACTGGTCGAAGCCTGGACCGAGCTGGTCTTTTCCTATTTGCGTGGCAGACCGAACCTGCGCCGTGTGATCCTTCTGATCGACAGCCGGCACGGCATCAAGAAAAACGATCTGGAGGCGATGGATCTGCTGGACAAGGCAGCGGTGGTCTACCAGGTGGTTCTGACCAAGTCGGACAAGATCAAGCCACCGGCGCTCGAGCGGTTGATCACAGAGACCGAAGCCCTGCTTGCCAAGCGCGTTGCCGCTCACCCGATCATCATCGCGACCTCGTCCGAAAACAACCGGGGAGTTGACGAACTCAGGGCGGAATTGTGCCTGCTCGCCAATCAGTAATCCGTGACAGCAGACTGATTGTGAAGACCCGCCAAACCGGCTATAGCAAAGATCTTTCGCCAAGCGCCCAATTGACCTGTTGAGTACCAAATCTCGATGACCACGCCTGAAATGACCAGCCGAGCCCACATTATTGCGCATGCCCTGCCCTACATGCAGCGCTATGACGACAAGACCGTAGTGGTCAAATATGGCGGGCATGCCATGGGAGATGCTGAACTTGGCCAAGCCTTCGCGCGGGATATCACGCTGTTGCGCCAATCCGGTGTCAATCCGGTGGTGGTTCATGGCGGCGGTCCTCAGATCGGCAAGATGCTGCAACGCCTTAACATCGTCAGTGAGTTCAAGGGTGGTTTGCGGGTCACCGACAAGGCCACCGTCGAAGTGGTCGAAATGGTGCTGGCGGGCTCGATCAACAAAGAGATCGTGCAGATGATCAATGCCGAGGGCGGCCGTGCGGTCGGACTCTGCGGTAAGGACGGCAATCTCGTCACTGCCCGCAAGCTGAAGCGCACTGTCGTCGACCCGGACAGCAACATTGAAAGTGTCGTTGATCTCGGTTTTGTCGGCGAACCGGCAACGGTCGATCCGACTGTGGTCAAACTGGTCCTCAAGGAAGCCATCATTCCGGTTGTTGCCCCTGTCGCTCATGGCGAAGACGGCGAGACCTACAACATCAATGCCGACACCGCTGCCGGAGCCATCGCCGGATCGCTGAATGCCAAGCGTCTGTTGTTCCTGACCGATGTTCCGGGCGTACTTGACAAGGAAGGCAACCTCATCAAACAGCTCACGGTCGCCAAGGCGCGAGACCTAATCGCCGACGGCACGATATCAGGCGGTATGATCCCCAAGGTCGAAACCTGCATCGAAGCCCTGGACCGCGGCGTTGAAGGCGTTGTCATCCTGAACGGCAAGGTACCGCATGCTGTTCTTCTGGAACTCTTCACAGATGGCGGTGCGGGGACCCTGATCCGCCCGTGACAGGTAAACGCCCCCTGCCCCTTGAGGGCCCGCATATACATCGCCAGGATTTGAGGGTTTTCAAAGGCGTCGAAGCATGGGTATTCGACCTCGACAACACGCTCTATCCGCACGATGCCGACCTGTTCTCCCAGATCGACGAACAGATTTCGCTTTACGTCCAGAAAATTCTCGACCTCAACCGTGCCGATGCAATGGCGCATCAAAAAGCGCTGTATCACGAATACGGGACAACCCTGCGCGGTCTTATGACCACGCACAAGATCGATCCGGACGACTATCTCGCCTTCGTGCATGACATCGATTATTCGGGTCTGGCAGCCAATCCGGAACTGGCCACTGCAATCGAGGCGCTTCCGGGGCGAAAATTCATCTTCACCAATGGAGACCGGCCTCACGCCGAACGCACGGCAGCAGCACTTGGGATCTCGGAGCATTTCGAGGATATCTTCGATATCGTGTCGGCTGACCTGATCCCCAAGCCCAGCCGGGAAACCTATGACAAGTTCGTTGAATGGACAGGCATTTCTCCCGCGCGCTCAGCCATGTTCGAGGACCTGCCGAAGAACCTGAAGGTTCCCCATCACCTGGGCATGCGCACGACACTCATCATTCCCAAGGGATCCAGGGAAGTCTTTCAGGAAAGTTGGGACCTTGAGGGAGATCCTTACCCGCATGTGGATTTCGTGACGGAAGATCTGACCGGTTTCCTGAAAGCAGTTCTCGGTGCCCTGAGCTGAATTCCGTCGAGACTGGCGCCGGGTTAATTAGTCAGCTAAATTGAGTAAATCTCAATAACGGAAATTTCGTCATGGCGTCCCTTCGCGCGCTCCACGCCTTCTCCCTGCTTGCCCGTCATGGCCGCGCCGCGCTTGCCGCGGAGAAGCTCGGTGTCTCACCCTCCGCCCTGTCCCATTTGATGCGCAAACTGGAAAGTGAGCTCGGTGCAACTCTGGTCAATCGCGACGGTCGCGGGCTGACGCTGACGGAGGAAGGGCAACGACTGGCTCTCAGCCTTGGAGACGCCTTTGACCGGATCGAGGAAGCCGTCGACAGTTTCAAGCGCCGGGGGCGCACTGAATTGCGCATCAGCACGGTGTCGACCTTTGCCACGCGCTGGCTGATCCCCCGCCTGCCTGAATTTCAGTCAGCGCAGCCCGATGTGGAACTTCTTCTGTCCGCGTCCACCCGCATGGTGGATCTGGACCGGGAAAACTACGATTGCGCGATCCGGCTCGGTACAGGCAACTGGCCGAGTGTCGAAAGCCATCTGCTGTGGAAGGAACATCTCGCAGTAGCCCTTGCCCCAAACCTTCTGAGCGACGAAGATCCGGCGGCTCCTTCGCAACTTTCCAACCTGAAACTGCTGCACAGCGCATCGCGACGCAATGACTGGACCCAGTGGCTGGAGGATGCCGGCCTGGACCATCCCGACACCAATTCAGGCATGGTTCTGCAAAGCCGCGACCTTGCCATCCAGGCAGCCATTGCCGGCATGGGGGCGATCGTGATCGACCGCCGTTTCATCGCCCAGGAACTCGAAGCCGGTCACTTGATCGCGCCGGATTGGAAAGTCGTCGAGCTGGAGACCGGCTATTGGTTCGTCCGTTCTCCTGCCCGCACGCTGACCCGGCCGGTCGCCGCATTCCGCGATTGGCTTCAGGATACCGCAGGTGGAAAGGAAAGCTGAACAGGCATTCCCTTGCGTTATCGTAGCGTTAGGCCGCATACTTCCGCCTGATGGATCAATGGTCAAAGGACAAAGCACAGACCAAATCCATCGGGGGGAACCATTAATATGTTCAAATGTCTGACGCGCGCCGGACTTCTGGCGCTTTCAATACTTTATCTCGCCACGGCTTCTACGACAGCCTCTGCGGAGACGCTGAAGTGGCGATTTCAAAGCAAGCATCCCAATATAGTCGACGTGGAACTCTATTCCGACGACCGCCGGGGGCATGTCTGGCCAGGAAACAACAAAATCTATGTGCTTGACGATTTCTCAACCAAGACAATCAGTATTTCCTGCAGGTCCGGCGAGTCCATCTGCTATGGCGCCTGGGTGCGCAATAGAACCAATCTTTATTGGGGTGTCGGCCATGAGAACCGGAATCGGTGCTCAAGTTGCTGCTACACCTGCAATGGTGGCCAGACCAAGGTGATTGTACTCAATCCGTGAATAGGACGGTCGACCCGGTGATGCCTTGAATTGTCATAGCTGCCAGCCTATGCGGCAAACCATCAAACCCATCACCGGTTCAATTTCCGAGGCGGAGGAGAAAGGCCTGGGTCACTTCAGGCGTATTGGGCGACACCAAGACCAAGCGACCAGTTTTCCTTCTCTACCTCGACGAGATTGACAAATACATCCTCTGAACGAATGCCGGGATCTTTGCTCAGCAATTCCGCGATCTTGCGATACAGCGCCTTTTTCTGGTCCGACCGGCGCGTGTTGTTGGCGGTGATCCGGATAAAGACAAGATCGTCGCTCCGCGCAATATCAAGATAAGACGCGCTATAGCGGAAATTCACGGCATCATGCTCTGTTATCGTCATGAACTGATCATCTTCGGGTACGTCGAATTCCAAGTGCATCGCCTGGTAAACGCCATCGAGGATGGCCTGCCTGTAAGCTTCTGATTTTCCGGTGCGCAGTGAGACATGGACGAGTGGCATCTGGGACTCCTTTCCAGTTTTTCCGATTTTAAACTAGATGCCGCCGCAACATTTTAATATACAATGAATAGCTATATCAGAAATTGAGAAACTAAATGATTGAGCGTACCCTTGACCTGGATGCGGTCCGGACTTTCGTTCGAATTGCTGAACTGGGCAGTTTCACACGCGCAGCCGAGGCGACACATTCAACGCAATCCACGGTCAGCCTGAAACTGAAACGGCTCGAGGAACGGCTTGGCTGCAAGCTCGTTGAGCGCACACCTCGCTACGTTCAGCTTTCTGCCCAAGGAGCAACATTTCTCGAACACGCCCGCGAACTGTTGCAAAAGCACGATCGTGCGCTTTCCGCCTTAACCGGTTCCCGGCAACGCGTGACCATTGGCATCAGCGATCACGTTGCCGGGCCTGAACTGCCGATGCTGATCGCCCGCATGAATGCGCAAGACCCCGAGCTTCTCATAGAAATCCGGATCGCCTCTTCCGGCGATCTCCTTAAAAGTTTCGACCGCCATGAACTGGGCACGGTAATCGTGCGCCTTCACGACGGGCGAAGCGATGGAGAGCACATAGTCGAGGAGAAGTTCAGCTGGTTCGCCGCACAGAGTTGGCAACATCGCGCAAATGAACCGCTTCCGATCGCGACAATGCCAGAGCCCTGCGGCGTGCGCATTCTGTCCGGCAGCCTTCTCGACAAGGCCGGAATTCCCTGGAAGGAGGTATTTGTCGGAGGCGGCGTTACTGCGGTTTCCGCCGCGGTTATGGCCGGTCTCGGCGTTTCGGCTCTGGCGCGGCGGATGCTGCCATTCGGTGCGGTTGATGTCGGTCCGAAACTCGGGCTCCCCGAATTGCCTTCTCTTCCGATTGTCCTTCACACCAGGATCAGGGACGGCCGGCCGCGCGACGCCATTACAGCGCTGGCAGTTGCCTTCAGGAGCGCGGTACAGGAATAGTCCGGGCGTATTCAGCCCACGAAAAAGCCGGTGAAGCCGAAACTTCACCGGCAAGTTTCTCGGGACTGCCTTCAGACTTTGACGCGCCCCTTAGCAAGCACGTTGTAGATTACGCCACCGAGAAGAGCGCCGACCACCCAGTTGTAGCCCGACAGGAACGCGAACCAGGGAACCCAGACGGTCGCAACCGAGAAAATTGCTGCCAACCCGAAAGCCTTTACGGCAGCGCCGTTCCAGCCATTGTCGTAGTAGTAGATGCCACCATCCATGTTGTAGAGATCATCCTTGTTCAACTGCTCCTTCCGGTGGAAATAGTAGTCGACAATCATGATCCCGAAGATCGGAGCAAGCGTTGCGCCGAGCGTGTTGACGAAGCCACTGATGCCGAACTGGCTGATAAAGCTGTTCCAGAAGCCACCGATGACCAGGGCGAAGACAGACGTGATGAGACCTGCCTTGCGGAAGCTGATTTTCTCAGGTGCAAGATTGGCAATGCCGTTCACGGCGGGAATGAAGTTCGCCACGAGATTGATGCCGACCGTTGCGGCAAAGAAGGTGATTGCCGCAATTATTCCCAGAAGCACGCTGTCCGTGCGCTCGACAATCTCTGTCGGATTTATGATTTCCTCACCGAAGACGACCGCAGCCCCACCGGTGGTCAGAAGCGCCAGAGCCGAAAACAGGATCATGTTGAACGGCAGGCCGGCGAGGTTGCCCAGGACCATGGTCTGCTTGTCCCTGGCATAGCGTGAAAAGTCGCTGAAGTTGATCATGACGGCCGCGAAGTAGGCGACCATCGTGCCGACAATGGCAACAAAGCCCGTGAATTCAGTCCAAAACGTACCTTCAGGATTTGCAAAAATCGTCGCCGTGGCTTCAAGGAGCTGCCCGTCCGAACGCTGCCAGAGCACGATGACAAGACCGATCATTACAACATAGACGAAGGGGCCCGCGATATTCAGGAACGTCTCGACCCAGCTCATGCCACGCCAGAAGATCACTATGTGAAAGCCCCAGACGACAACGAATGAAAACCACTCAATTCCTGTCAATCCAAGAATTTCCGTACCGCCACCGGCTCCGGTGAGCGAACGGATCAGCAGTGCCAAGGCTGTCGACGCGAAGTAAACCTGAACCCCGTACCAAAACACTGCCACCGTCGCGCGCAGCACTGCGGGCAGCTTCGCCCCTTCTGTTCCAAGACTTGCGCGTGCCAGAACCGGATATGGTATGCCGTATTTTTCTCCGGCGGCTCCCGACAGGTTCACCATCCACATGACGAACAATCCGGCGGTGATCAGCGCTGCAAACGCCGTCCAACCTCCGACGCCATACGAAATGAACAGCGACGCTACCAGCGAATAGCCGAAAAGCGATTGCACATCGTTTGCCCAGATATTGAAAATGGCAAACCAGCCCCAGGTCTTTTCGTTGGGCCCAACGGGATTAAGCGTGTTTCCCTCAGGGTCCAGCGTGCCCTCCTGGGTAACGTGAATTTCATCTGTTGCGGTCATTTATTCCTCCCTCAAGCCCAATATGCGTGCGGCAGTTGAGCCTGCCGCCAACAACATGTCTTTTGAACTTGTAGGTAACATGTTAGGCGCTATACTAGATGAAAGACTATAAAGAATTTCAGATAACACCTTAAGGCATCTGCAGGAAATACGGGAAAAGGAGAGACGGGAATGAACAAAACGCAGGACGTTCAGCTTCAGGCAGATCAAGCACAGGAAGCGCTGTGGACTGCGTTGCGGAGCGGCAAGCTGCGAGATGGACAGTTTCTATCAATGTCTCAACTTGTTGAAATTCTTGAATTTCCCCTCGCCGCTGTCCGTGAGGCCGTAAAACAGGCCAGCTCGCTGGGGCTGCTGGATACGCTGCCCAAACGCGGCATAAAGGTTATGGAGGCGCGCCCGGAAACCATCCGGGACTGTCTGGATTTCCGGATGGTTCTGGATCAGGAAGGGGCACGGCGGCGTGTATCCAACGGCGCGTTATCCGGTCTCGAGGCTTTGAGAGACAGGCACCAGACCATGCGGGAGAACGCTCAAGCCAGCTCCGGCAATGATCTGCCGCCCCAAGCCATTGAAGTCGACTTGTCCCTACACGACTTTCTGGCCGGTGGTCTGGGCAACTCACAGCTGGAGGCAGCCTATAGTGCCAATCGCATGCGTATCGCCATTATCCAAAATGCGCGCCCGTTCCTTCAGGTCCGGATCGTTTCGGCAATGGAAGAGCATCTTGCCGTCATAGAGGCACTGGAACGCGGTGATGGTGATGGTGCGGCGGACGCGATCCGGCATCACTGTGAACAGACCCTTCGCTGGTGGGGTGTTGCCTGAACTCCTCTGCTTCATTCTTCAGGCTTTCCCTAGTGTTTGACGCGAACGGGCTGGTAATCTGGTGCCGCAATGATCATAGCGGATCGGCAGCTTAGAAGGGCCTGAACCGCACTTGTGATCAACTTCATCAAATCCGGGATTCGGTCTGAATTTGTAAACCACCAATCCGACTTTGAGATTGCCTTGATATACATGTTCACGTATTGTTCTCACCTCTTTTCATTCGTTCAAGGAGGACAAGTCCGGTGATCAAGGGAAGCTGTTGCTGTGGGGCGGTGAAATTCGAACTGATTTCCGAACCGTCCATGATGGGCACCTGTCATTGCTCCAGGTGCCGCAAGGCCGGGGCGAGCACTATCGTCTTTGTCAAAAAGGAGCAGTTGAACTGGGTGCAGGGGAAGGAACAGGTCGCACTCTACCAGCCGACGCCCCCTTACAAGTATGGCAGATGCTTTTGCAAGATCTGCGGATCATCGCTTGGAGAAATCCTCTCCGAGGAAGACAGTTTCCCGATTGCTGCCAACGCGCTCGATACCGAGTTCGGCCTCAAGAACCAGTTTCATGAATTCGTCAGCGAAAAACCGTCCTGGTACGAAATCTGCGATGATGCGGAGCAGTCTGAAGGGCATCCTCCCTCTTCGTGAGGATGAATGAAGCGTCAGGTCACTGCGGTCTTTTTCACATCTATCAAAAGATGTTTGCTGGGCTCGCGGTTGACGAACTCATCCTCAACCCACCGAAGGACCCGTCTCTGACCGCCAAACGCGACCATCTCGACGGCATCGTCAAAGCTGACCCAGCGATATTCGCTGTGTTCATGGTTCAGGTGCACCGCATGGCCGGGGTCGATATAGGCTACAAAGACCGGCGCCATCGTTATGGCGTCCCGGGCAGCCTCGTAGAACTGCTCGCACGTATCGGCGGAATATAAGGAGATGGGTGTCAAACCGGTTTCCTCCTCCAACTCGCGCAGAGCAGCCTGCCAGGCCGTTTCCCCGTCTTCGATGCTTCCGGCAACCTGACACCACTCTCCTGCCAGCGACTGCGTCCTCTTCAGCAGCAGCACCTCATAGTCCGCCCCCACCTTGCGCACGGCAACGAGGGAGCTGAGGAAGACACGAATTGGAACGTCAGGCATGGAAAAGGCTTTCAAACTGGCGAAGGGATACGGTAACCATCTGATTTTTTGAACTTAACCAAGAACAGCACCGCCTGCAAAAAATGGAGCTTCTCGAATGTTTTTCGAATATCTGGTTTGCAAATTTTTCTCGCTCAAGCCTTAAGTGGACGTCTGCCACGACTTGAATTAGCGTTTCTCCATGACCCGGGATTATTCGCTCAATGGTGAAGCTGCCAGGTTGGCTGTCAGGGATGGCATTGCCAATCCCACCTGGTATCGCCCCAGAATTGACCCCAAGGAAATCCTGAAACTTCGCGAGAAGTCGGATGCAATAGCCCTGCGCGACACGCTGCTGTGGCTCGGACTGATGGTCTTGTCCTGCGGTATCGCGATTTGGCTCTGGCCGTCCTGGTGGTCGGCCCCCTTCTGGCTCGTTTATGGCGTGCTCTATGGGTCTGCGTCGGATTCCCGTTGGCATGAATGTGGGCATAAAACCGCCTTTAAAACCGCCTGGATGAACGCCGCGGTCTATCAAATCGCCAGTTTCATGCTGATGCGCAACCCTGTCGTTTGGCGCGCCAGCCATGTCCGGCATCACACCGACACGATTATTGTCGGGAGAGATCCCGAAATCGTGGCAATGCGTCCTCCGGATCTTTTCAGGATCGCGCTCAACTTGTTTGGCATCGCCGACACCAGACAGCTGCTCGGACGCATGTTCCTGCATGTCAGCGGACGCCTGCACCCGGATGAACGCGAGTATGTGAAGGAAGGTGACCAGAGCAAGGTTTTCCTGGTTGCCCGCATCTGGCTCTTGATCTACCTGATGACGATTACGCTCTGCTTCTGGCTGGGCTCAATCCTGCCGCTGATGGTCATCGGGCTGCCACGGCTGTTTGGAGCCTGGCATCACGTGTTGACGGGTCTGTTGCAGCATCTGGGTCTTGCGGAAAACGTGACGGACCATCGGCTCAATACCCGAACGGTCCTCATGAATCCGATCAGCCGGTTCATCTATCTCAACATGAACTACCATCTGGAACATCACCTGTTCACGATGGTTCCCTACTACCACCTTCCGAAACTTCATGAATTGATAAAGCACGACGTTCCGCCGCCTGAACCGTCAATTCTGGCTGCGTTTCGAAGACTTGTTCCTGTCCTGGTCAAACAGCTAAGATATGAAGATGCCGTCATCGTTCCCAAACTTCCCGAAGGCGCCACTCCGTATAGAGAGGAGGTTGAACGGCTTCGACCTCATGCCGTTCAGGACAGTCGTTCGATGATTGGCCGACAATAGCCATCACACGTCGTCAGAAATCTCGCGCTCAGTAAGGATCCGGTCGATCAAGCCCCATTCCATGGCTTCTTCAGGCGTCATGAAACGGTCCCGATCCATGGCAGCCTCGAACTCTTCATAGGTGCGATTGCAATGCTCGGCGTAAAGCCGCGTCATGCGTTGCTTGGTCCGCAGGATTTCCTCGGCGTGGATTTGCATGTCCGAGGCCTGCCCCTGGAAACCGCCTGACGGCTGATGGATCAGGATATTGGCATTGGGCAACACGGCACGCTCGCCAGGTTCACCTGCCATCAGCAGGAAAGACCCCATAGATCGCGCCGTACCCATGCACAGCGTATGAACGGGCGCCCGGATGTAGCGCATGGTATCGTACATGGCAAAGCCGCTGGTAACCATGCCGCCGGGTGAATTGATATAGAGCTGAATCGGTTTACCGGGACTATCCGCCTCGAGAAACAACAGCTGTGCACAGACGAGCGCAGATACCGCATCGTTGACCTCGCCGTTCAGGAAGATGATCCTCTCGCGCAGGAGACGGGAATAGATGTCGAAAGACCGTTCGCCGCGGCTGGATTGTTCCACGACCATCGGGACGAGTTGCATCGCTTCGCGCATAGGCGACCTCCTGTGATCTCAATTCACTGGTTCTGAAGTTTAAGCTGAGGCTCAGGCCGCAAGCATCATCGTGGGTTCGTTGCTGTTCGCCGCATTGCGCATCGGCAAGGAGAGCTGGGTGTCGACAATGCCATGGGTGATCTTCAGGATCGTCCCCCCTCCCGAACCGGGCATAAGTTGAAATTCCACGATACTTTCGAGGAAGGGAGGCACGTCTTCACGCAGTCTGAAATGGATCTCGTTGCCTGGCTCAGCGAAAACCGGCTCGGCATTCGCCAGGTCTCGCTCAGGCAGCCACCTCTCCCGGAATTCGGGAATAACAATTGCCCTCCAGACCTTCTCGGGCGAAGCCTCAAGCTCGTATTCAAACACCAGATCAGTGGTTTCCGCCTCGACATCCATGTCTTTCATTGATCCATGTCCTTCAAAAGTGTCTTCAGCGCATCAATCCGGGCAGGCCAGTACGCCCGATACTTCGCCAACCAACCGGCAATATGAGCCAGGCCGTCAGGGTCGACCTCGTAGTTGACAAAGCGGCCCTGCCGTTCCTGGCGCACCAAGTGCGCTTGGCACAATACGGCAAGATGCTGCGACATGGCTGGTTGACTGATATCCATCCCGTCCCGCAAAGCACTAGCGTTCAGGCGACCGTTGGCCAGCTTTTCAAATATTGCACGACGGGTCGGGTCGGCCAGGGCTTTGAAGATATCATTCTCGATCATCGCAATACATAAGCACACACTTATGTATTGCGCAAGACCAAATTTTGTGCCTGGCTCAAACCATCGAAGAGCAATGGAAATCCGGGAAACTTTTGGAGAAGTGCTAGTCGTTCAGAGGTTTCAGCGAACGATACAACGTCTGAAACGCTTCAAAGCGTTCATTCGCCACCTCGACATCGGCCTTGCCGGGAAGAAACTCCCGTTCCACCGACACGAGCGACTGTGCCGCTGCCTCGAGATTTTCGATGGCCCCGCAAGCAACACCCGCGATGACCAATGCGCCCGTCGCGCCAGGCTCGTGACCACTGACACGCTCCATCGTTTTGCCCAGCGCATTGGCACGAATTTGGCACCATGTGTCGGACATTGCCCCTCCACCTCCGTGTCGGACCGAAGCGAGAGACCGCGCTCCGCTTGCCTCGACAGCTTCCAGCGCCAGCCGAGCGGAGAACGCAACCCCTTCCATGGCGGCAATCACGAATGCTTCCGGGCCGGTTGCGCCGGTCAGGCCAGAAAATGCACCTCGGGAGGCAGCATCCCAAAGAGGCGCTCTTTCGCCGCTCAGATGCGGCAGAAAAAGAGGGCTTTTCGCCGTAACCTTGGTTGCTGTCGCCTCGGCGCTCAAAGAGGCAACGTCCTTTCCCAATAATCGCGACAGCCACTCAAGCGTCGCACCGCCGGACTGGGTTGGGCCTGCATGAAGCGTTATGCCTCTCCACTCGGGAAAAACGATAACTCCTTCTTTTCCGGTGCGCGTGCGCGAAATCAGCCCAAGGACTTCGCTGGTTCCCGACAGGTACATGCCCTGCCCTTCAGAAACGACACCAAGGCCGAACATACTTGCCCAGGCGTCCATGGTCCCAACAGCGACAGGAATACCTTCGAACGGCCAACCGTCACGAACAGTCCCGGCGATCTCTAGAGGGTCAGCAAGCCTGGGCAACAGCTCCACGGCACGTGGAACAAGGTCGAGCACATCGTTCGCATAGTCAAAGTTTTCGCCTACCAGGCCTACGGCTGAAATGGGATCTGCGCTTAAATCACCCGTCAATTGGGCGATGACATAGTCTTTCGGCAGCATGACGTGTCTTGTCGCAGCCCATGTTTCAGGATGTTCTTCAGCCATCCATGCCATGCGCGCAAGGGCATGGCTTGCATCAATGGGGATTGGCGCGCCGAGCGCACGGATCTTCGTCTCGACATCGATGAGAGCTTCCAATCGAGCCGCCGCCTTTGCCGGTCGCGTATCTTGCCAAGTCACAGCCGGGCAAAGGGGCATCCCGGCTTGATCGCAGAATACATGGGTGTTGACCTGCGATGTGATCCCGATTGCAACAATGTCGCCGGCACGCGCGTGATCGGCAAACAGCTTCAGAGCCTTCTCAACATGCCTTATCCAGTCAGCCGGGAATTGCTCCGCGGCTCCTGCCACACTGCGATTTGTTCCATAGCTACTGGCATAATTTGCCAGTCGCACGCCCCTCTCGTCGGCCATCACTGCCTTGACAGAGCTGGTGCCGAT
This sequence comes from Roseibium sp., assembly GCF_025698965.1. Lineage (GTDB taxonomy): Bacteria > Pseudomonadota > Alphaproteobacteria > Rhizobiales > Stappiaceae > Roseibium. The sequence continues at coordinate 3,082 of NZ_JAILWL010000059.1, read as the reverse complement.
ATCCACTCCAACAAAGACGGCACCGCCTCTTCGAAACGACATTGATTATCCGCCTGTTCTGGTACATACGGTTCGCGAGAACCTGATCATTCAGGAGAACGTTATCAGTCGACTGAACAGCGGTCGAGTTGGCTCACGTGGGTTCCCGGCAATCTGCCAATGCTGCCGAAACGGTCGGTGTCGCATTTGGGATGCGCGCAGTCCAACTCAGGTTCGCCTTCGAATTCAAGACATGTCAACCATTCAACATGGGAGCCGACACCCGGGCTTGCGTTTCGGCAAATTGACTGGATAACCGGAGAGACACATGACGACGTGTGGCCATTGCCTTTGCAAAAAGACACGCTGGGAATACGAAGGTGATGTGACCTGGGCCTGTTATTGTCATTGCGACGACTGCCGTCGAAACTGCGCAGCACCGGTTGCTGCCTGGTTGGGCGTGCCGCTAAGGAACTTCAGGTGGACTGGTGAAGCACCAAGAACATTTGAAAGTTCAATGGGTGTATTCAGGCATTTTTGCAAGGACTGCGGATCACCAATCGGCTTTGAGGCAGATCATTACAAAGGGGGCATGCATCTCTATGCCGCTTCCATGGAGCGCCCTCAGGATTTCAGGCCGTCATTCCACGTGAATTATGAAAACAAGCTTCCATGGCTGCAAATGGACGACGATCTTCCGAAACATAAAGGCACTTTGCTTCATGCCCCGGAAGACCTGAGCGACTATTCTTAAAATTTGGCGTGTTTGCGAGAGCCCTTAATGTCTCTGACGGAAACGACCACCTCAGCGATAACGATATCTGTGGCAGGTTTCTGAACCTGATTTCAGGACCGCTGCTCTGAACGTCTTGATTTCGACACCGCATATGCAGCGCTGCGAAGCGGGAACACTTCGTCTTTCGGAGCATCGACACCAGCTGGAATGCATGCCGGGTCGAACACTCGTGCCTGATGAATGTTGCCGGCATCCAATTCCTTGATTTCGACCGTGCCCAGGGAAACTTCCCGGTGTTTCCCAACCCAGGGAACGGTGGGATCAAGAAGTTCGTCCTTTGTATTTGCTACTAACAACTTCAGTATCCAGCGAGCTGGACCATCCGATAATGTTGCCAGCATGGCACTGTGAAGATAGTCGTCCGGAACGTCGGCCAGCTCTTCATCCGTCAATCCGGTGCGTCCCGCCTCGGGCTCCAACAAAAGCCGGGCGTCGACAGGGGGCGTGCCGAGCGTAAATCCGTAAGCGTGCCCGGAATGATAGTTCTCAGTCGAGTAGCATCGGCATGGCGCTGTTGCCTTGAGATACTCCTGATGCGGTACCGTGTTCGGGTTGGCTGCGTTGAAAGCCTTCACTTTTTCCGGATTTGGGCCACCGATTTCGGGATCAGGCACACGTGCTGCAAGAAACTCCCTCAACTGCTGACCGGAGTTGGCAAAAAAGACCGGGGCCGAAATCAGCGCCATCGACCAAATCTCAACCTCGCTTCCGATCGTTAACCCGACACCTCGCACGGTCGGGCTCTTGTCGCTGATTGCAGGTTTGCCGCCGCCGACCGAGAACCTGGCAAAAACCGGTTGTTCCGATCGCAACAATGGAATTTCAACCGCGGCCCGGGGACTTGCCGGTAGAAATCGGCCGGTTGCCGCAAATCCCTTTGCGTGCGACGCCCGGTAACCCTTGTGTCGTCCGAACGTACCGTTGAGTGCATCTATCAGTTTTTCAGCCTGGGTCACTTCGATATCTCCAGAAGAGTGTTTCTATTGCTGGTCGCTTGCCGGCAGTTCGGGCAAGCGGTCTTAACTTTGGGGTCTCTCACATCAATCCTTCTCGGACAGACGCTTGCCGACACCGATCGCATAAATCAGCGAGCGTGCCTCCAGCATCCGATCTTCAGAGGGGGCAAATCCGTCGCTCAGGACCAATGGGTCGTAATTGATCGCATCACATTGGCCATCGGCCTCGGTTGTGGCTGACATCACGACAAACTTGGCTGCGGTGATCTGGTGGTGCTCACCGGTCCACAGGGCAGCTGGATTGTTTACCGGATCATCGGGATTGGCGATCGTGACAATCATGTTCCAGGCCACTTCGCCTGCCTGCAGATTTGCCTGGATGTTCTGGAGGAAAAAATCCTGGCGCGGCTCAAGGACTATCTTGTGTTCCCCAGCCGGGACGAAGGAGAAACGGATGGCTGACTTCTGCCCCGTCTTGTCGATCAGATAGAAGCTGTTGATGCTGTTGTAGGTGGCACCTTCGTAGGGACGCAGGGTTTTGTCGATCTCTGCGTGATACTTCTTATGGGCGCGCAATTCCGGGCTCTTTGCGACGAAGGCGGCAACTGCATCCTTGCCGGTGGCTTTCGCGCGCATCAATTCGGTAAAGGCTTCCGGCGACGGGACCGGGAAGAAGTGCTCGGTGTTCATATTAAAAATGTGAAGATCACCGTCAGCCGTCGTGATTTCCATTGCCAGACCAAAATGGCCAAACTTGTCGTCGGCTGCCGCGTTGTTCCCACCTTTGTGCGAAACCCGTGCGACCACGCTGGACTTGCCGGTGAAAAGCGAACTTGTGGAATAATTGCGTATCGTTGCATCCACCGGCCGGAACTCGCCCTCGATGCAATATCCCTTTGTGTGGTTACGGCGTTTTCCCTGCGTTACGCCAAATACATCTTCAAACGCAGCAATAGCCTTTTCTGCATTGTCGGCAGCATCTTGAGCGGGCGAGACAGTTGATGTCATCATCATGAGAAGGACCAGTGAGCCTGCTTTCCACATTGCGCAGTTCCTTTCATTTTTTATTTGTGTACTAATTATTAGTGAACTAACATTTTGTGTAAAGACAATCAAGTGTTACACAGAAGTTCGCACAAAGGCGCTAAAACAAGGGACAAACGCTTGTCAGAATTAACTGATGCGACTCATCCGACAGACATAACGCTGGATTCACAGCTGTGTTTCGCGCTCTATTCAGCGTCCAATGTAATCGATCATTACTACCGTCCGCTGCTGGAAGCTCACGGCCTCACTTACACCCAATACATTGTACTGATGGCTTTGGCGGAAAATGACAACGTCCCGATTA
>NZ_JAILWL010000589.1 GCF_025698965.1 Roseibium sp. | reverse complement strand
AGCTTTAAACGTACTTGTGTCCGGAAGAAATTCACGTAGTGCGACGGAGACAGATCTCGGCCGGAGAATGTGTAGCAGCTCACGCTGATCCGCATCGGTAAACCGTCCGGCGGTCTCACTGGTGACCTGTACGAACCATCCGGGCAGTTCCGATTGAAGTTTCTCAATGACCGCCTTGTACAATCCGGCATCGAGACTGTGCAGCCCGTTCTCGTCGCGTATATGGGCATGGACGCCGCCAGCGCCGGCTTCGGCGCAGCTCCTGCATGTTGCCACAAGCTCGTCTACCGTTATCGGCAGGGCAGGGTGAGAAGATTTGTTTCTGCGCGCACCATTGGGTGCGACCATGATTTTCGGCAAAGTGATCATTGGGCGGGCAGGTGAACGGTTTCCCGGGTCTCGGCAGATTTCGCAATCGCCTCGAGGACCTCTATGTTGTGGATCATCTCCTGATGGGAGAAGCGGTAGGGCTGGCGCCCAAGGCAGGCCGCTTTGAAGGCGTCCAGGTTTTTGACGACTGCGTCCGTCCAGTCGAATGTGGTTACTTTTATCGGAGAACCTGTGACGGACTCTTCGTAGCGGACCTTGCCGCCGGGCGTGTCCGGATGGGTGTCGTTTCGTACTTCGATCCACTTGTCGGTGCCGAACACGTGCATGCGGATGAAGTGAGGTGTGTGGAGAATGGCACTCAAGGTTGCCGTCATGCCTGCCTTGAACCCCAACTGAACGGTAACAAGATCGCCGGTCTCCCAGCCAAGAGACCTGTCCGCCGTCATCGCCTGAACGGTTGCAACAGGACCGAAAAAGGAAATCAGCAGATCGGTAAGATGAATGCCCATCGCCGTCATTCCGGCCGCCGGGGAAACCGCCTTCGACGTTCTCCAGTCTCCCGCGGGGACATTGATCAGCTTGTCGTGACTGAAGGCAGCTTCCGCATGCATGATCTTGCCAAGCCCCTTGCTGTCGATTTCAGCTTTGAGCGCTTCCATGGCCGGTTCAAACCGGCGTTCGTGACCAATGCCGAGCGTGACACCGGCATCCTCGCATGCTTTGACAGAACGGCGTGCACTTGCACCGGTTAAACCGAGAGGCTTTTCACAAAATACATGCTTGCCCGCAGCCGCGCATTTGCACACCTGTTCTTCGTGCATCGGATTGGGTGTTGTCAGAACAACGGCATCCACATCGTCCCGTTCCAACACCTCTTCGAGGCTGGTGTAAGGTGTCGGTCCAGCAGCTCTGATATCGTCGTGAACCTTTTTGTTCGGTTCGATCACGGCGAGCACAGAAAAGCCTTCGGTCAACTTCAGCCGGTTGACGATGTGCTGACCCCACCAACCAAAACCGGCGACTGCGATACAAAACGATTTATTCTGTATATTCATAGTGTTGCCCTGTTTGCCGATTTGGTTTTGTGCGCGTTTTTTGGGACCTCTTCTGTTAGTTAGTAGATCTTGCGGTCTTCAATGCAACTCATTATCAATGATATTTGCCAACAGAAAAAATGATAGCCCGGTATGAAACTTCAGCAACTCAGATTCTTTGTCGCCGTCTATGAAGAAGGCTCTTTTTCGGCGGCGGCCAACCGGGTTCACGCGACGCAATCCGGCATCTCCATGCAAGTCCGGGAACTGGAAGACCGCTATGGTGTCCAATTGCTGACGCGAAAATCGACGGGCGTCAGTCCGACCGAAGCCGGCAGGCTCTTTTACGCCAAGGCGATCGAGGTCCTGCGCGCTGCCGCGACGGCTGATGAATTGCTCAAACGAGTGTCCGGAACGATGACGGGGCAGATACGTATCGGCCTGATCCCGACATTGACCCGAAGCGTCCTGAGTGAAGCCATGTTGCGGTTCACCGATACCTACCCGATGGTTCATTTGTCATTGGTTGAGGCCTATTCGTTTCAGCTGATCGATGCCGTTGGCCGGGAAGAGTTGGATTTTGCCGTGGTTCCTGCGTTTGAAGGCCATGAGAACATCCGTTCCGAGCCCATGGGGACAGATCAGGAATTTCTTGTCGGCGCTCCCGGAAACGGACATCTCCAATCGATCGAACTGCAAGGTCACCCGCCGCTTCGATACGTCTTGCCAAGCCCTGCCAACTCGCGACGCCGCAGGATTGATCGTTATTTCGCCGCGCATCACATTCAGACCGAAAGCGTTCTGGAACTCGATGCAATGTTCGGAACGATTGACCTTGTGGCGCGCTCTGACTGGCACACGATCCTGCCCGGCATCATGTGCGCAGCCGATCTGGACGGACAACGCCGCCGCTTGCATCCGATTTCCAACCCGGAACTGTCGGTAAGCTACAGCCGTATCGAACCGGCTGCGAAACCGCTCAATCAGGCTGCCCAGGCCTTCAGCGATATTCTGCAGGAAGAGCTGACGAACACGCTTGCAGCGACGCGCGCAGCAACGCGATGCGAAGATTGAATATAGCAACGCAGATTCAGAATTTTACCCAAACAGTCCTTTTGACCAACATGCCCGAAACAAGAGAAGGGGTCTGCCTGCGCAGCACTCTTTGAATAGGGGAAACGGGTATGGAACAAATCGAACTGGGCGTTATCGGAGCAGGCTGGTGCGGTGGAATTCGCATAGAGGCCGCGGCGCGTAATCCGCAGGTTGCAGCCATGCATATCGCTGAAACGCGCAGCGAGCGACTGAAGGAAATGAAGGAGCGATATGCTCCTGAGACTGCAACGGACACCTATCAGGAAATCATCGAGAACCGGAATGTTTCTTCGGTCATTATCTCCGCCACGCCGGAAGATACCCATTACCCGATGGCAAAGGCAGCGCTGCAGGCGGGCAAGCATGTTTTCCTCGAAAAGCCAATTGCCATTACCCTGGAAGAAGCAGACGAGCTCGTCGCGCTTTCAAAACAGAACGGCGTCAAATTTACGATCGGGTATTCGCAGCGCTTCAATTTCAAATATGCCTATATCCGTGAGAGTCTTTTGAACGGCACACTCGGAGAGCCGGTCTCTGCGCTTGTCAGCCGACACATCACGCGCAGTCTTGGAAACAAGATTTCCGGCCGGACCAAGCTTTCACCGGCCGCAATGGAAGCCACCCACGATCTGGACTTCGTGCTGTGGTGTCTGGAACCTGCCAAGCCGGTCAAGGTTTATGCCCAGAATGTCTATCGCTACATGAAGGGAAAAGGGGTCGATGCTCCCGATTGTACCTGGATTATCGTGACGATGGACAATGGCATTTCCTTTACCATCGGAGCGGGTTGGATCCTGCCGCTCGGCTATCCGAATTACTCGAGCACGACATTGGAAATGGTTGGCACCAAGGGTGCCCTGATGGTGGACGACAGTCACAAGGATGTTGTCCTGAATACGGAAGACAACGGCATTCAGTTCCCAATGTCATCCATGCCGGGTGAATTTGTCGGCCATGCGTATGCCGGGCCGATGGCCCCTGAAACCAATCATTTTATCGATGCGTGTGCCCGTGACAAACCGGTTCTCGTGACCGCAGAGCATGAGCGTATTGTGA
>NZ_JAILWL010000588.1 GCF_025698965.1 Roseibium sp. | reverse complement strand
CCTTGTGGCAACAGCGAAGATCGGGTTGGGGCTCGGACTGATTTCCTATGCCGTGATCGGTTTCGAAAAGCCCATTCACAAGCTGCTGGCTTTAGCGGCAGGCGTCGCCATCGTGTTTACCAGTCTCGGCCTTTCTGGAGGGGTGGTATGATTTCGACCTGGTGGCAAGGATTTCAGCTGCCCAAATGAAACGGAGCGCAAAGATCGGCTTCGCGCTCCGGATAATTCGCCCTACAGCATCGACGTCAGATGTCGGGTGTCACAATTTTCGTGTCAGGCGGCCGAAACCCCACTGAGGAAAGTGTCGACTTCCTGCTTCAACTGTTCGGTTCGTGCAGCAAGCTCGCCGGAGGCATCAAGCACTGTTTGCGAGGACTGCGACGTCTGGTTCACCGTTCCGGAAAGATCGGACATTCGTGAGGATACGAACGTCGTTCCCTCGGCAGCTTTTTGGGCGTTCTGTGATATTTCGCCTGTCGCTGACCCTTGCTCGCTCACGGCTGATGCGATTGTACCGGTATAGGAATTCACTTCCTCCATGATCGTGGTGATTTCCGCGATTGCACTGACCGATTCCTTGGTTGCGTCCTGGATTGCCGTGATCTGACCGCTGATCTCTTCAGTTGCCTTGGAAGTTTGAGTGGCGAGTTCTTTCACTTCGGCCGCAACGACCGCGAAGCCCTTGCCGGCTTCACCTGCGCGTGCCGCTTCGATGGTCGCATTGAGTGCAAGCAGATTGGTCTGCTCGGCAATAGCCTGAATGAGCGTGACAACTTCGCCAATCTTGGATGCGGAGGCCGCAAGTCCCTCGACTTTCTCGTTTGTCACACGCGTGCCTTCGGTTGCCCGGCTGACGACCTCGGTCGTCTGGGCGACCTGACGCGAGATTTCGCCAATCGAGGCCGAGAGTTCTTCTGCTGCGCTTGCCACCGTTTGGACGCTTGTAGTGGCTTCGTCTGCGGAGTTGAGGGTTTCGGTTGCGCTTGTCGCACTCTGGCCGGAAAGATCTGAGAGATTGCCCGCGGTTCCCTCCAGACCGTGCACCGTTTCGTTGACGGAATTCAGAACATCGGAAACATTGCTCCGGAACGTTGCGATCAGATCCTGAATCTTGTCCTGACGATCAGTGGCGTCGGCTTCCGACTGGCGCTGATGCTCGGCCAGTTCAAGGCGTTCTGACGCTCTTGTCTTGAGCCTGTCCACGGCCTTCGCCAGAACCCCGATCTGATCGGCTCGCTCCTTGTAAGGCACTTCGCTGTCCAACTGGTCCTGTGCAATGTCACTGGTAAGTTCTGCCAATTGGGTAACGGGCCGCAATTGACGACGAATTGTAAAGACAAGCAGCAGGACGGACACGATTACGACCGGTAATGCCAGCATTATGTACCGCGTCATGAGTTCCGACACGTTGGCCTGCACGGCTGCCTTTTCAACACCGGCATAAAGAATGCCGATGATATCGCCCTGTGTTGAAAAGATCGGTTGATAGACGGTGAAGTAGTCCTTGCCGAGAATGGTCGCCTGACCATTAAATGTCTTGCCTTGTGTCACGACCGGATAGACAGCGCCGTTTTGACCGAGCGGCGTTCCGACAGCGCGCTTTCCGTCTCCCTTGATGATGTTGGTGGTTTTGCGCCAAAAGTCCTTGGTTTCCGGATCCCATGCAAACACCGTCGCGGTTTCGCCGGTCATCCTTCCAATCGTATCGATCATGTCGTGATTGGTGAATTCAGGAATATCCGCGAGTTCGACCTTCGTGACATTTCCGCCGGAATTCCAGGAAACCTCGGCTCCTTCAATTCGATCCTGCAGGATCGTTGCAGCGACACGCAGATTGATGTCCTGCTTCTTGAGTGCCGCGGTTTGTGCCTGCCCCAAGGCCACCTGATATAGAATTATGCCGACTACAAACATTGAGATGGCAAGTAATCCCGTTGAAATGATCGCCAAGGTAGATGTGACGCTAAGGCGCTCGTAAATATTTTTCATCCCAATTCCCCCGAATCTAACGTAAGGAATTTTCTCGAATATTAGTAAATTTAAACAAAATAGAATCTACCTCAGGTTGCTTATTTAAAAATCTCTAGGGAACTTTTTCTCGTTGCACTTTTTCAGGAGGGAAGCGTCACGTGAATTCATGCTGAAGATGATAAAATATGAATGCATTCAAAAAAATGAAACGTTTCATATTGACGTTTGCCAAATGTCGTGATTTCTATAGTCAGCCGCTTCACCTCAGTCGCCCGAAGTGAAAAGGCGTTACCTTTTTGGGAGGAAAATCATGAAGTTATTCAAAATCGCTGCCGCGGCAGCGACCGGTCTCGCTTTGCTTACTGGAACCGCCCTGGCCGACGACAAGCCTGTTGTCGGTCTGATCATGAAGTCGCTCGCAAACGAGTTCTTCCAGAACATGATGGCAGGTGCACAGGCGCATGAAGAAAAGCGTGGCGATTACGAATTGCTGGCAGTCGGCATGCAGAATGAAACCGACTTTGAGTCGCAGATCAACGCGGTTGAGAATTTCATCACCCAAGGCGTAGACGCGATTGTCGTCGCCCCGGCCGATTCACGCGCGATGGTGCGCCCGCTGAAAAAGGCGATGGAAGCCGGTATCGTGGTGGTGAACTTCGATGTGGCTCTGGATGCTGAAGCCAAGAAGCAGCAGAACGTCGAGCTGGCCTTTGTCGGTCCTGATAACCGAGGCGGTGCGAAGTTGGCTGGTGATGCGCTTGGCAAGAAACTCGGCGAAGGCGGCAAGGTCGTTATCATTGAAGGCAACCCGGGTGCCGACAATGCCAATGAGCGGCGCCTCGGCTTTGAAGACTCCGTTGCCGAATACAAGCTCAACCTTCTCGACAGCCGGACGGCGCACTGGGAAACCGAGGAAGCCAACACCGTCTTTTCCAACATGCTGACCGCGCATCCGGACATTCAAGGAGTGATGGCTGCCAACGACTCCATGGCAATCGGTGTCGTCAAGGCACTGGAAAGCGCTGGCCGTAATGACATCGTTGTCGTCGGTTTCGACAATATCCCCGCAGTCGGCCCGATGGTCGCAGACGGACGCATGTTGGCAACCGTTGACCAGTTCGGCACCGACATGGCCGCAAACTCAATCGATCTGGCTCTCGAAGTCGTCAAAGGCGGGCCGCAGCTGGAAGGCTGGGTCAAGACGCCGATCGAATTGGTAACCGCCAACTAAGCCGGTTTCCATGCGCCCCCGTTCCGGTCAGCCTTAGGGCGGGGGCGCCTTCCATCTTTCTAAAACAAGATGACTGGACAAATGATGGCAGCTGCATCGCTTCCTGCCGTGCCCGATCCGGCTGACGCCCCAGCATTCCTGTCCGTAGAAGGACTGAAGAAGCATTTCGGCGGTGTCAAAGCTCTCGATGGGGTCAGCTTTTCGCTCGAAAAAGGCGAAGTTCACGCTCTGGTCGGCGAAAACGGCGCCGGCAAATCGACCCTCATCAAAATTCTCTCAGGCGTCTTTCCCTATGACGCCGGCAGCATTTCCTTTGCCGGGGACGATTATCGACCG
>NZ_JAILWL010000587.1 GCF_025698965.1 Roseibium sp. | reverse complement strand
ACACGTTGACCGAGGTACTGTCACACGCAACGACTGTTCCTTTCGGAGCGCCGATCAGGCGGCCGATACGATCCCCCGTTCGACCGGGTAAATCGATCCAGCTATGTGTGTTCCATGCCCGGATAAGACTGGTTCCCCATTCCTCGTTGACGACTTCCGCAACGCGCGCCGGTACATGTTTCGGCAGAACACCAAGTGAATTGCCGTCCAGATAGATGACGCCTTCGGGAATCGTAAATGCGTCTTTCTTGTTGGCTAAAACATCGGTTTGATCAGAGGGATGCTGCGAACTCATAAGGGGCTCAACTTCCGGAGTGGAATTTCAAAAAGAAGCCGCACGCTATCAAAGCCCCCTTCCTCAAACAACAGCCTCCACGACGTTTCCGACGACGTCCAGCCGCAGCCGAAAACAGATGCCAATCCGTTCAAATGTCGCAAATGGCATAAACTTGCTCGTTTGCGCACCGTTGCAAAAAATACAAACCACTAGCTTGTTCGCCGAGCGTTCATCCCATCAACACAGTTGAGATATGCAGTCCCAAACAGATGTTCATCAGCGTCTTTGACATTTTTAAAATCGGCATTGGCCCTTCCAGCTCACACACCGTTGGTCCGATGGTGGCGGTTCACAGGTATCTGGAGCGGGTGCGCGGACTTGCTGGGGCCGAAATGCAGACGGCCCGCTTGACCGTGACCCTTCATGGCTCGCTGGCATTTACCGGCAAGGGACACGCGACCGACAAGGCTGTCTGTCTCGGATTGCTTGGCGCAACACCGGACACTCTCGACCCCAACCAGGTCGACACGATGCTGGAAGACCTGCAACGCGCAAAGCTTCTGAATGTTCCGGGCCTGCCCACACTTCAGTTCGACCCGGAGACGGATGTCATTTTCGACTATGGCCCCTCGTTGCCGTTGCATGCCAACGGCATGACGTTTCATCTTCTGGGGGCAGCTGGCGAGATCATCGACACGTTTGTCTATTACTCGATCGGCGGTGGCTTTGTCGTCAGCGAAGCAGAGTTGCGCAAGACGACAAACGAACCGGTCAACGAACTTGCAGCTCAGGATGTCCCGTTTCCGTTCGCCACAGCCAGGCAGATGCTAGAAATGGGGGCGGAAGCCGGGCTTTCGATCGCGGAGATGAAACTCTGCAACGAATGCTGCGACAAATCCCGGGAAGACGTTGAGGCTGGCATCGACAGGCTGTGGTCGGCCATGGACCAGTCAATCCGGTATTCTCCCCGGTGGATTGAAAGTGAAGCGGCGCGCTGCCGAGATCTATCAAAAACTCATTCGTGAGGGCCGCAGCAACCCGCTGTTCGAACATACAGTGGTCGACTGGCTTGGCGTCTACGCCATGGCGGTCAATGAGGAAAACGCTGCCGGAGGTCGCGTCGTTACGGCGCCGACGAACGGCGCGGCCGGCGTTATCCCGGCGGTCACCCGCTACTATCTCGATCATTGCCCGGATGCCGATCATGAAGGCATCAGAAAGTTTCTTCTGACAGCGGCAGCCGTGGGAGGCATCATCAAGGCGAATGCATCGATCTCCGGGGCGGAAGTCGGCTGCCAGGGTGAAGTCGGTTCAGCTTCGGCAATGGCCGCAGCCGGTCTTTGCGCCGCGCTTGGCGGCACTAACGAGCAGATTGAGAACGCAGCTGAAATCGCTCTTGAACATCACCTCGGCATGACCTGCGACCCTATTGCCGGGCTGGTTCAGGTGCCGTGCATCGAGCGCAACGCACTTGGGGCCGTCAAGGCAGTCACCGCCGCTTCCCTGGCGCTGCGTGGAGACGGCTCTCATTTCGTACCGCTCGACGGTTGCATCGAAACCATGCGCCAGACCGGCATGGACATGATGGAACAATACAAGGAGACCTCAAAAGGCGGTCTCGCTGTCAATATCGTCGAATGCTAGGTCACGCCTCAATAAACAGACCGAGTTGACATGTTTGAGTGACCTAAACTTCTGAAAATTTACGCCTTTTCGCGACGAACCTTGCCGACAGGCCGAATTAGCGCAATAGTTTCTCCCTACCGTTGACTGAACCGTCTTAGGCACACGGTTGGGAGAATACGCATGGAATTTCTTCAATGGCTGGCGTCTCAATCGGCGCTGGTGTTTTTGTTTGCAGCTGTTGCTTTAGGTTATTTCGCAGGCAAACTGAAAATCGGCAATTTCGTGCTCGGTGGCATCGCCGGCACTCTGATCGTCGGCGTTATTCTGGGTCAGGTCGGCGTCACCATCGACAGCGCGGTCAAGGATATCTTCTTCGCCCTCTTCATCTATGCGGTGGGCTATCAGGGTGGGCCTCAGTTCTTCCACGCATTGTCGCTCAAATCTCTCAACCAACTGATTTCGGCCGCGGTGATGTGTCTGCTTGGCCTGTTCACGGTTCTGGCGTTTGCCTGGGGTTTTGACCTTGATCGCGGGACAGCTGCCGGCTTGGCCGCAGGTGGTCTGACACAATCGGCCATCATCGGCACCGCCGGTGAGACCATCCAGAAACTCAATGTTTCCGCCGATCTGAAATCGGTCATGGAAACGAATATCGCCGTTGGCTATGCGGTTTGCTACATCTTCGGTTCCATCGGCCCGATCATCATGATCACCTGGTTCTTCCCCACGGTCATGCGCTGGGATATTCGCAAGGAAGCCATCCAGCTGGCGGAGAAGATGTCCGGTGGCTCAGGAACTCTTGAACCCGGCCAGTTCAATGCCACGCACCGTGTCGACACCCGGTTTTACCACCTGAAGTCAGCCAGTGATTGGATTGGTCAGCCGATCCAGAAACTGGATGCCTCCTTTGATGACCTTGCCGTTGAAGCGGTGCTTCGGTCCGGCCGGGAAGTGGAGTTGAGCGACAGCGAAACGCTTCAGGCAGGGGATATTGTCGCCCTGACCGGGTTGGTCAAGGCATTGGAAGATCAAGCGGTGGACTGGGCGAGTGAAACGCAAGCACCCAACGGCTACAAGCTTGTGCTCGAAAACAGGCATATCGTTCTTACCAACCCGGATTATGCCGGCAGTAAATTGCAAGGCATCCATGATCACACCAAATCAAATGCCTTGCGTGATGTGTTCGTCACCGGTGTTCACCGGATGGGACGGGAGCTGCCCCTGTTGCCCGACCTTGAAATCCACAAGGGCGACGAATTGCAGCTGACAGGCAGCCCGCGCGACCTGAATGAAGTGCAGAAAAAGATAGGGTATCCGATCAGCGCTGCGCAGGTAACCGATTTCATCTTCTTCGGCATCGGTATGACCCTTGGTCTGCTGGCCGGGATGATCGAGTTCAAGATCGGTGGTGTTCCGGTCACGGTCGGCAGCGGTGGCGGCTGCCTGCTTTCCGGCCTGCTCTTCGGTTGGTTGCGCAGTACCCATCCACGTTATGCGGCACTTCCGACGGGCGCCGTCAATTTCCTCAGGGACTTTGGCCTGGCCGTCTTTGTGGGTGTCGTCGGGATCAGTGCCGGGCCACAGGTTCTCACAACCTTGCAGGAGCAAGGTGTCAGCCTGTTCCTGTTTGGCATCG
>NZ_JAILWL010000586.1 GCF_025698965.1 Roseibium sp. | reverse complement strand
AGCAGGAAGCCGAAGCGCTGGGTTACCCGACGCTGGCATAATTCTCTTGCCCGGAGCCGATTGCAATTAGCGAGTGGCTCTCGGCTCTTTTGCAGCTTCACGCATGCGCAGAACATAGTTCATCTTGGCCAGTTCAGCAGCGGAATGGCCGGAGACAACACCCATGAGGTTGGTGCGCAGGGCTTGTGCAAGATAGGTCATGTCGATCCCAATCCTGAAACGTTCGATTGTTGAAGATGGCGGTCCACTGCATGAAAACCGGGCCGCTTGATTGCTATATGGGCATAGTTTGCGTTTCAATCAATCGAATAGTATTCATCTATTCGTTCAAAAAAATTGAACTGAAAAATTCAAGGGGTCCGGATATGGAAAAACTGCCGAGCTCAGGCATGCCACTTATCGATATGGAGCTTTACCGCACGTTTTTGGTGATTGCGGAAACGTCCAGCTTCTCAAAGGCATCTGATCTTGTCGGACGGACGCCGTCGGCAGTGTCAATGCAGATCAAAAAGCTGGAAACCCTGCTTGGTGTTGCGGTTTTCGCCAGAGAGGGCCGCAGTGTGCGTCTGACACCGGAAGGCGAAGCGTTGCTTGGATACGCCCGTCGGATCCTGATGTTGAACGAGGAGGCCGTCTCCCTGTTCGTTGCGCCGGATGTTGAGGGAGAAGTTCGCTTTGGCGCACCGTCCGATTTCGGGACCCGGCTTCTGCCAAATATTCTGTCCCGATTTGCACGTACACATCCGGGGGTGAACGTGGACGTGCATCTGGACGGTAGTCCCAAGCTGGATGAAATGGTCAAGAAAGGAGCGCTGGATCTAGCGCTCTTCACAGCCCGCCCGGGAACAGGGCTTGCCAGCGGCGGTGAGGTTGTCTTCACCGAACCGTTGGTCTGGGTCGGGCTTGAAGGCGGTATCGCCTATGATCGCGATCCCTTGCCACTGGCGGTCTCGACACAAGGCTGCCCATGGCGCAGGGCTGCCCGCGTGGCACTCGATGATGCGCAAAAGCCATACAGGATTTCCTATACAAGTTTTCACAGCGCCGGGCAGGAAGCAGCTCTGCTTGCGGATCTGGCGATTGCGCCCTTTCCCGCAAGCGTCGTTGAACCACCGATGCAGGTGCTGGACGAACGACACGGATTACCGGAAATCGGCGATTATCATATCATCATGACCGAGGGTGCAAAGGCAGGCAAAGCTACGCATGCCTTCGCGGAACATGTGGAGGAATGTTTCAAGGAGCTGAGCCATGTGTCCTCATAAATAGGCTGCGATGGTGCAAAGCGGCTTCGATCTGCGTCATCGCAACCTGTTTCATGAAGGCAAGACCTAAGCCTCAGCATGCCGTCTTGAAGTGGTATCGATCATGGCATTATAGGTGGCCGCATCACGTTCGATCTCCCGGACGACAAAGTCGATCAACAGGCGTATGCGAGCGGTGTGCCTCAGGTCCCGGTGGTACAACAACCAGAGCGGACGGTCAGCGACGGGTGTCTGAAATGGGGCCCGAACCAGCCCGTGGACAGAGGAGCCGTAAAAACACGGCACCTGGATCATACCAAGGCTTTCACGGGCAAAGGCGAGTTGCAGTGCCCCTTCGGTGGCGCGGTGGCGAAGTTTGGCACGTGGGTAGGGCGTATTGGCGATCCAGTCGGCTGTCTCCTCGCGGATCGGTTCAAACCAGCCGATGAACTGCAATCCATCACCGTGATTGTCTGTCATGGCGGCAGCATAGTCGGGCGAACAGAATACCGATTTCGTGCAGTCGATCAGTTTCCTTCCCAGGACATCGCCGTCAACGGTTCTTGCATACCTTAGTGAGACATCGACCTCGTGGCGTTCGATGCTGACCAGTTCATTGGTCATCTGCACGACAAGTTCGATTTCGGGATGCGCTTTGCAGAAGCGTGCCAGGATGTTGGTTATCGGAGTCTCGGTGAGAAAATTCGGGATACTGATGCGGATCTCGCCGGCGGGCAGCGAGTCCTGGCCAGTAATCTTGCGGGCGGCAGCCGCCATTTCGATCTCAACCCCTTCAGCGAAAGGGAGCAACGTTTCTCCGAGATAGGTCAGTTCCAAACCCTGTTGGCTCCGATCGAACAATCGGGCATCAAGGGCATTTTCCAGTCCTGCAAGTCTTCGCGAAACCGTTGCGTGGTTCGTCTTTAAAAGAGTTGCGGCACGCCTGGAAGAGCCGGTTCTGGCGACGGCCAAGAAGAACTTCAAGTCGTCCCAGTTAACGTCCGACAATCGCGAGGGAAGTGAAATTGCCATGGTGCGTATTTGTACCGCTCTGGCCTGGTTTCAATATCTTGTTGCAGAATTTATCCTGCGTCTCTTCGCTGTGAAAGCGACGCAGATCCTTGTCGCATCCGCGTAGACTGTCGTTGGGTGAGAGGAGAGAACCATGAGACTGTCCGATGTTTACTACGAAGTCGAAGTGAATGTTTCGTCCGAAAAAGTCTGGAGGTCCTCACACGATATGACGATACCGGTGATTTCCACCCTTCGCTGAAGTCATCCATGAGCGTCAATAGCAGTCCTGTCAGACTGGACAAGGGCACAGCGCACCAGTGCGTGATACCGAACCGGCACAAGGATGTGATCCTCTGGGAAGAGGTCATCGATCTGAAGAATGGTGAACGATCCACGTATGACGTTTACGAGTGAAAGAACTTTCCGCTGCAAAAGATGCTCATCACATTTGGGGTGTAAGAGCGCCAGAACAAGACCTTGCTCTATCAGCAAATGGCGTATCGCCTGAAGCCGGGTTTCCTGAGCGGGTTCATGAAAGGAAACTGCGAAGCGATGCGCGCGAGGGCCTGATCGGCTTCAAGCACTTCATGGAAACGGGCGAGGTCAAGCCCAACAGGAAGCGGTTGAAGAAAAAACCCAGAGAATTCTGAGACCGAATTTCACACTTGCCCTGCGTCTCATCGCTGCCATTGGCTGTGCCATCGCGGTCTGTTTCGTATGAGTATGATCTAGCGATCCAGGGTTAGCAGGAAAGCGCTTTGATCTGCGGCAAAAAACCGGTTGAAACAGACGGTGAGGCCATATCAAACCGGCGTATCAAGATTAAAAGTGTTCCAATATAAGACAATCTTCTCGAGTTTTAGGCGCCGACGGCATTTTTTCTTGGTTAACGCAGCAGAAACACTGGCGCAGAAGTTAACGAAAGGTTACGATTCTCGGTAAACAAATAATTAACAGTGAGACGCGTCATGAAAATTGTCTTCAAAACGCTCCTGGCAATCGCCGGTCTGACAGCAATTCTTGGAACGGCTGCATTTGCTGAAAGCGGCACGGTTCGCATCATGCATAACGAGCCATATGGGGCGATCGTTACCAAGGAAGCCGGTGTTCTGGTATTTCGTGCGGTTCCGCCCACACGCAAGGTCATCGTCAATCCGGGTGGCAAAACGCCGCTTGAGTTGAAAATGACTGAAGTGCGCGAAACCAACTTTGTTGCTGTCGCGCCGCTTGAATATTCGCGCCAACTCGGTGCGAAGATCGTTCGGCTGAAGTAGCCCAAGTGATATGAGGGCCGTCAACCTGGACGGCCCAGCAACCTGTCATCGAACGGGTAA
>NZ_JAILWL010000585.1 GCF_025698965.1 Roseibium sp. | reverse complement strand
CCCATGTCGAGCGAGAAGATCGTGGCATCGACCAGAACATCCGGCACGTCGCTATTGACGATCCGGTGTGCAAGACCTTCCGCGATCGCCGTCTTGCCCACACCAGGATCGCCGACAAACAACGGATTATTCTTGGACCTGCGACACAAGATCTGGATTGTTCGCTGGATTTCGCTGTCCCGTCCGATCAACGGATCAATCTTTCCGTTGGTCGCCTTTTCATTGAGATTGACGCAGTAGGCTTCCAGCGCATCGGTTTTCTGGTTGGGTTTCTTTTCCCCTTCCGCCCCTGGCAGCACATCCTCTTCATCCGCCCCTTCAACCGGGCGCGCTTCGGACATGCCAGGACGCTTTGCAATGCCATGCGAAATATAGTTGACCGCGTCATAGCGGGTCATGTCCTGGTCCTGCAGGAAGTAGGCGGCATGACTTTCGCGCTCGGCGAAAATAGCCACAAGCACATTGGCACCTGTCACTTCTTCGCGGCCGGACGACTGGACATGAATGACGGCTCGCTGGATTACGCGCTGGAAACCGGCGGTCGGCTTGGAATCCTCGTCATTGTCAGTCACCAGATTGTCCAGCTCGGTCTCGATGTATTCCACGAGGTTGCGCCGGATCGTATCCAGGTCGACATTGCAGGCCCGCATGACTGCAGCCGCATCCTGATCATCCAGCAACGCCAGAAGAAGGTGCTCGAGCGTGGCATATTCCTGCTGGCGTTCGTTTGCGAAGGCCAGAGCCTGATGGAGGGCTTTTTCTAGACTGCGTGAGAAAGAAGGCACGTCTGTTTGTCCTCACTTTTTTTCCATGACGCATTGCAATGGATGCTGATGCTTGCGCGCAAAGTCCATCACCTGGGTAACCTTGGTCTCGGCAACTTCGTAGGAATAGATCCCACATTCTCCGACACCATGATGGTGAACATGCAGCATGATGCGGGTCGCCTCTTCCCGATTCTTCTGAAAGAAGCTCTCCACGACGTGAATGACGAACTCCATGGGAGTGTAGTCATCATTTAACAGCAGCACACGATAGAGATTTGGCCGCTTGGTAATTGTTTTCGTTCGGGTGACAACAACCGTCCCGGCGTCACCACCGTCGTTGTCAAAATCAGAGCCCGCCGACATTGCCGTTACTATCGCCTTTTTCACTCTGGCCATCACCAGTTCCCGTGCGCGGTTCAGCCAGTATAACCGACATTTCCGCGCCTATCTCGGCAAAGCCGTGCTTCACCGATCAATGTTTTATCTGGTAATCCTGCCGCGCCAGCGGCATTCGCGCAATGGCCGATTTCATCAACATTTGGGTGATCGTCGCATTTGTCGCGCAAACGCCCTCGTTAAACCTGAATGTAGGTTTCTGAAATGCGATTAAAAGATGGGGAAGCAAGGCAATTTCGAACTGGTGGCAAATGAGCTGCCTGACACGGAAAAGACAGGCAAACCTGTGTATATATAAAAAAACCCGGCTCGATCGAGCCGGGTTTTATCCGAATGCTGCTCCGATCTGGGAGCAACGGCTTTATTTTGCGACTTTACCCAGAACGTCTTCGTAAGGCTTATAGGCGTCTTTGGAGATGTCGGTAACCATTTCACCGATTTTCGTCATCTCGCCAACGAACCCTTCATAAGCGGTTTTGACGTAATCCGCCTGAGCTTCAAAAGCTTTGTCCAGAGACTTGGACGCAACCAGTTTCTCAACTGCGGCTGTTCCCTCTTCGAAGGACTTCTTCTGGTAATCGGCAACCTCGGCAGCAATCGCCTGGAAGCCTTTGCTCATGGAGCCAAAAGATTCCATGGCCATATCCATGTTGTCTTTGCTCAACTTCTGGAGCTCTTCAAAGTTGTTCATCATTTCACTGACCTCATCCGGCGTACCGGCTCCCAGCGACCAGACACTGGCTCGTTTGGCTACCCGACACGCAATCTCATTACCTACAGGAACTTTAATAGTGCGCCGCACAATTTATGTCAAGGTGATTTTGCATTGCAAAAACAACTATTACGAGAATTTAATGCATCACCTATTCTATTGAGTGCGCATGTTTCAGAGTTCGAAAGCAGACCTTGCCCGCTGCCGCAACTAGCGGCCTGAACAGCAATTCCTCAGGCAACACCAAGTGATCCGAAAGCTCTTCAGGACAACAAATCAAAAATGACACAGCACTCAGAGAAGAATAAACCAACGCTTAACCATTTTATTGCGTATTAATAATCGAAATATAACTCTATTCTTGATTTTACTTACAAAATTCACAACACGAACAATTAACCAATGATTAACTGTAATAAAAATCAATTTTTTTAAGTGTTTTTTATGCCAACTATTTACACAATCGTAACCGTGTTTCCATCAAATGCCCTTCAGATCGTTGGAGCGAGGGGCTGAATCGCAATGGGGGAATGATTAAGCTCCCACCGCTCCGGAAACGAACCGTGTGACCCGAAATGGGATAGTTACTGTGTTTGGTATGCGTTTTCTCCGCAATGCACGAGCTGTAGCCAGAATTGGCAAGGTGCTGGCTCTAGGTGTTCTTCTTCTCGGCGCTCCCGCCGCTGCATTGGCAAACTCCAAATATGCCGGCATCGTTGTGGACGCCAAAACCGGGAAGACACTCTACGCTTCTTCAGCTGACGCCTACCGATATCCAGCTTCGCTGACAAAAATCATGACCCTTTATCTGGTTTTTGAAGAGCTGGAAGCTGGGCGCTTGTCCCTGAGCTCCCGGCTAAAGGTGTCGAAATATGCTGCGGGTCGGCCACCGTCGAAATTGGGCCTGAAGGCGGGAAAGACCATCAAGGTCAAGGACGCCATCCTTGCACTTGTCACCAAGTCTGCAAATGACGTTGCCACTGTCATCGCTGAAAATATCGGCGGTTCGGAAAAGAAGTTCGCCGAGCGCATGACGCAAAAGGCGCGTCAGCTCGGAATGAAAAAGACGACTTTCCGCAATCCTCACGGCCTGCCCAATTCCGGTCAGCGCACGACCGCGCGGGACATGGCGACCCTCGGCCGGGCGATCCAGGAACACTTCCCTCAATATTACGGCTATTTTAAAACCCGGTCCTATAAGTACGGTGGGCGCACATATGGCAACCACAACAAGCTTCTGGGCCGTGTAAAAGGCGTCGACGGCATCAAAACCGGTTACATCCGTGCATCGGGTTTCAATCTCGTGACGTCCGTCAATACCAATGGCCGACAGATCGTGGCTGTTGTGATGGGCGGCAGGTCCGGAGCTTCCCGGAACGCTCAGATGACCAAGCTTATCAACCGTTATCTGCCGAAGGCCCGACGTGGCAAGAAGACCGTTCCGATGATTGCAAAGCGTTCTTCCAAGTCGACCTATGTCGCCGTGGCGATGAAAAACCCTCCTTTACCGGCATCCAAGCCAGTTAAAGAAGTTACACCGGCAGCCGAAGGAGCTCCCATGGTTCTGGCGCTGGCAGCGCCTGCGCAAGCAAGTGTCTCTCCGGTTCCCTCGGCGCCTGCCCCTGTTGCCGCTGAA
The DNA here is from genome assembly GCF_025698965.1 of Roseibium sp. GTDB lineage: Bacteria > Pseudomonadota > Alphaproteobacteria > Rhizobiales > Stappiaceae > Roseibium. The sequence continues at coordinate 102 of NZ_JAILWL010000585.1, read as the reverse complement.
GCAACAGCGCAGACAGCACCGGAAACCATTCCCGGTTTCGGCGACGCGATCCCGGTTCCGCCAAAGCTTGTTAAGCAGCGGTTCGACAGCACGTTCGCTGTG
>NZ_JAILWL010000584.1 GCF_025698965.1 Roseibium sp. | reverse complement strand
CGTTCGAGCGGGACGCAGACGGCCAGTTGGTGACCATCGACGGATACACCGTCAACCCAGGCATCACAATTCCGGAAACCACACAGGACATCACCATTTCCAACACCGGTGAAGTTCAGGGTGTCGACCAGAACGGCAATACTGTTCAGCTTGGCCAGATCCAGCTTGCCCGCTTCGTGAACAAGGCCGGGCTTGATGCCATCGGCGACAACCTGTTCCTGGAGACCGACGCGAGCGGTGCGCCGGAAACCGGCAATCCAAGCGATAACGGCTTCGGCAGCGTACAGCAGTATTTCCTGGAAATGGCCAATGTCGACGCGGTGACGGAGATTGCAGATCTGATCTCCGCCCAGCGTGCCTACGAGATGAATTCCCAGATCATCCAGGCCGCCGACGAGATGTACTCCACCACGACCAACCTGCGTTAACCCGGGGAGCTGAGATGATGAAGCAATTTCTCAAAGCAGCATTCGGCCTCCTGATGGTGGGTTTCGCCGGCCATGCAACAGCGGAGGACAATCCACCGGTTCTGCGGTCGCAGGTAATGACGCTTTCCGAAATCGTCACTGTCGGGGATTTCTATTCCAACACAGGTGCCCTCGCCTCCAAACCTCTTTTCCGGTCACCAGATATGGGAACGTCTGGAAACGTCCTGGCAGAACTGGTGGCGGAACGCGCCAAGGCAGCAGGTTTGACACAGGCTGGCACGGACGGCCTCCGAACCGTCGTCGTTCACCGCGGTGCAAAGAAACTTGAACGTGACGATCTGGAAGGTCTTGCCCGGACAGCCCTTGCCCAGCGTCATGCCGGTGTTGATCCCAAGATGCTTGAAGTCAAATTGCTTCAGGCTCCCGAGCGTGTCCTGGCCGACCCCAAGGTGCACGATCCGGTTCGGGTCGACAGCGTCGACTGGTCCCAGGCAAGTGGCCGGTTCACGATTTATGCATCGGTCGCGGTTGAATTTGGCACCGAAGCGCTGACCTTTTCCGGTGTTGCCACCGAAATGATTGACGTGATCGCACTCGCTCAGCCACTTCGCCGTGGTGACATCCTGAAAGAGGATGACCTCGTCACAGTCCGCGTGACACGCAGAAACGTGCCGTCCGGTGCGTTGACCGACCCAGAAGCGATCATCGGCAAGCAGGCAAAAGCCAACATCCGTGCCAATGCTCCCCTGGCCCGCAAAGACTTTCAACATCCGATCCTGATCGAGCGCAACGAGAAAGTCACCGTCACCTTCCTGATGCCGGGAATGAAGCTGACATCTCGTGCACAGGCGCTCGACGAGGGCGCCAAGGGCGATGTCATTGACGTGATGAACCTCCAGTCCCGGCGCATCGTGCCGGCCACCATTCTCTCCCGCGGTCATGTGCGTGTTCACGCCGCCAATCCGATTGTCGCAAGCCTGAACAGCGAGGCCAACTAATGCCTTCCTCTCTTACCAAAAGCCTTTCGGCCAAACGGCTGCTGGCAAGCATTGCTCTGGCCACCCTCGCAACGGGATGCGGCACAGCCGACAAACTTGCAAATGTCGGACAGCAGCCAAGCCTCAACGCCATTCAGGATCCGACCACCACTCCCGGGTATCGCCCGGTGCAAATGCCCATGCCCGAACCGCAGCAGGCCCACTACAACCCGAATTCCCTTTGGCAATCCGGCAGTCGCGCCTTCTTCAAGGACCAGCGGGCAAGTCAGGTCGGTGACATTCTGACGGTTGTCGTGACGATCAATGATGAAGCGGAAATCGAAAACACGACCGAACGCAGCAGAACGGAAGCAAATGGCTCAGGCGTCGGCGGCGCCCTCGGCACCGCAATCGACACGATCTTCCTGCCGGCCGGCATGGCCGCCAGCGATCTGGCCAACGTCAACAGCAACTCCAGCTTTGAAGGCAATGGCAGTGTCGACAGGGAAGAAACGCTGCAGACCAACATTGCCGCAGTTGTCACGCAGGTCTTGCCAAACGGCAATCTTGTGATCGAAGGACGGCAGGAGATCCGTGTGAACTTCGAAGTCCGTGAACTGATCGTTGCCGGTATTGTTCGTCCTGAAGACATAACAGCGAACAACCGGATTGCCAGTGAGCAGATTGCCGAAGCCCGCATCGGTTATGGCGGACGCGGTCAGATCACCAATGTCCAGCAACCACGTGTCGGTAACCAGGTTCTGGATATCCTTCTCCCGTTCTGATCCGGCTCTTGCCGGCTCTTGAATGACAGTCCCCCGGCCAGCAACCGGTAGAGTGTTCTAGAAACTCTTCCGGTTGCGGCTGACGACGGGCACGGTATCTCGCTCCCCGAGTGCCGTGCCCGTTCTCGTTTTCGCTTATTCAAATATGACGCGGCGTAAATTTCGGTTAGTATGAGACAGGATGTTATAAAATCCGGTGAGGTTTCATGCGTTTCTCGACACTTGTTTTTCTCGGATCATTTCTTGTCAGTACCATCGGAGCACAGGCCGCCAATTGCGGGAATGGACCAGCTGGCTTCAACACCTGGCGGGATTCTTTTATAGCCAATTCTTCCCGATACGGGCTTAATCAAAGAACCGTTCAATCCGCCCTGCAAAACGTGAAATACAGCTCGAAAGTCGTCAGGCTCGACCGTAATCAAAAATCCTTCAAACTCAGTTTCGAACAGTTTTATGCAAAGCGCGTCAACAACGCGATGATCCGCAGAGGTCAAAAACTTGGCCAGACCTATGGCAGGATCTTCAAGGCCGTGGAGCGTAAATATGGTGTGCCCGCGCCAGTTATTCTGGCGATCTGGGGGCTGGAAACCAATTATGGCGGTTACATCGGCAATATGCCTGTTCTTCAGTCGCTGGCCACGCTTGCCTATGATTGCCGCCGGAGCAAGTTCTTCACCAACGAACTGGTCGCGGCGTTGATCATTGTTCAAAGACGCGACATGTCACCTGCCGAAATGCGCGGTGCCTGGGCGGGAGAAATCGGCCAGACGCAGTTTCTGGCTTCGTCTTACGTCAAATATGCGGTGGACTATGACCGCGATGGCCGCCGGGACCTGATCAGGTCAGTCCCGGATGTTCTTGCATCGACCGCTAATTACCTTGCCAAGAAAGGCTGGCGGCGCGGTCAACCCTGGGGCCCGGGCACGACGAATTATCGTGTCTTGAGGGAATGGAACAAGGCGAGCGTTTACGTGCAGACCATCTCCGTCATGGCGGCAAAAATCGGAAGTTAGGGAAAACCGGCGGTTCCGCGCTGACTGCGAAACTCTGATACCTTCCCTTCCCGCCGACCTGTCATAATTCCGATCGGAGTTTGGCGATAAGAACTCAATTTACTGCTGCACCGCGCATTCGATTGCGCTAGGGTGATCTCTTCGTCTGAAGCGGTAGTGCTCTGTTTTCTCAAACGCCTTGCGGGCATTCCGACACCCAACCTGTTCCAGCTTCAGGGAGCCACAAATGGCCAAATCCAACGATTTTTCCCTTTCTCGCCGCGCGCTGTTGACCGGGGTCGCAGCAACCGGTTTTACCGCCGCGCTCCACCCATATTCCGTCCTCGCAAAAGAGGGATCGGCACATATCCGCCTTATGGAAACCACAGACCTGCATGTTCATGTGTTTCCTTATGACTACTATGGCGACCGCCCGGT
>NZ_JAILWL010000583.1 GCF_025698965.1 Roseibium sp. | reverse complement strand
GGCAGCACCTGAAACCCCGGAAAATAAATCATCATCACCCGGCGGCTTCTCGCCACTGCAATACCTGGACCGGGCGCTGACGACGCTTCGCGACATCGGCATCACGCCGGAAACAGAAACGGACGCACCCATCAACGCGCTGCTGGAGCAGATTTCAGATCTGTCTCCTGACAAGGTGCTCATCATCACGCGCACGCTCGGCCAGGCCTCCAATTTCAACGAAGTTGTGCGCAGCCAGGTGCAGCAGATGGACATCGGCGAGCGATATGAGCAGGTCACCGACGCCTTCAACTCCATTCGGGATGACGCCAAAACCCTTGTCGATCAGCTCGCAGACGGCAAGATCTCCTTCACCGAAAATCTTTCCAACAAATGGCGTGACATGCGCCGCGGCACGATTTCCGATCGTTTCAAGGACATTCGCGACACCTATAAGGATGTCGCCCGGGCGACCAAGGACCAGATAGAGCGTGAACAGACCATACTGGAAGCCTATCGCGATTTCCGCGGTGCTCTGAAACAGGCCGAAGTCACGGCCCTCGAGCTCCTGAACATCGCTACCGGCAAACTGACCGCTTCAAAGTCGGCCCTGGAAAACGCGTCGAACGAGGTTGCAGCCTATGCCGGGGACGACCCGGCGCAAAAGGCCCGTCTGGAACTGGCGCGCGACGAAAAACTGCGCGAAATGCAGGACGAGGAAAAGCGCTACCAGATCGCCAAAGATCTCTCGGACAACCTGACTGTCGGTTACAACACGTCTGAAGTCATAATGGCGCGCCTGGTTCAAACCACCAATGCCAAGGAACGGGTCTACGCCCAGTCCGTCAGCTTCTTTTCCACCAATGAATCGGTGCTAACTGCGCTGAACGCTTCCTTCACAGGTCTTCAGGGCCTGCACGAATCCACCGAAACCCTGAACGCGATGAAGGATGGCATCAACAAGAGCCTGGAAACCCTGGCGGAAATTGGCGACGCCGTTCAAAAGGAAGCCCTCAAGGCAGGATACGGCCCCACGGTCGCCGCTGCGTCGGTCAAGAAACTGGTAGATTCCGTTGTGAATTTCCAGGTCCAGTCACGCGAGATCATTTCCGAAATGCGGGACATGTCGACCAAGAATTCCGAAGAAATCCGCAATGCGGTGGAAGACGGAAAACGCCGCCTTGCGAAGTTGACCGCACAGGGTCAAGGGCTGTAATCCGCTAAGAACCGACGGGCCGGGCTCACCGGCCCGCCAGATTTCAAGAAGACGGTGTCTATGGCAAGCAAATCCGACGCTCCTCTCGACGATCTCATGATGGCGATGGACGTGGTGGACACGTTGCGTCACGAAGAGGGCCAGGTTGCCCGGGAACTGAAGGCCGACGAGAGAGATGCGGCGATGGTCGAGCGACTGCGCAGGGTCTATGCGGCGCAGGGGATCGATGTTCCCGATCACATTCTGAAGGCAGGCGTAGAAGACCTCAAACGCGACAGGTTCGTCTATTCGCCACCGACTGCCGGTTTTCAGCGCAGCTTGGCAATGATCTATACCTCCCGCAGCCTTTGGTCGAAATGGCTTGCAGGTGCTGTTGTCGCGCTCGTGATCGCTGTAGCCGCCTGGTATTTCCTGGTCACCCTTCCCCAACAACGCTCGGAAGCAGACCTTCTGGCCCGATTGCAGGCTCTACCGACGACTTATTCGGAACTGGTTGAGCGTATTGATACTCTGACAGAAAACGCCGACGTCGAAACGGAAGCCCAGAGCATTGCAGACGACGGCAACCTTGCTCTTCGGGATGGCAACAACGAAGCGGCGTTCAAAGCCGAAGCGGATCTGCGGCAATTGGCCGGCCAGCTTCAGGAAGTGTTCGAGGTACGGATCATATCCCGGGAAGGCGTCCCCACCGGCATCACCAGAATTCCCGAAGCCAATCCGGACACCGAGAACTATTATATTGTTGTCGAGGCAATCGACCCGGATGGAAATGCGTTGAAGCGCAGTATCATTTCAGAAGAAAACAGCTCGGCGGAAACGGTAGATAAGTGGGGCCAGCGCGTCTCTGAAACCATCTACAACGCGGTTCGCCGCGACAAGATGGAAGATGGAATTGTGCAAAAGGGTGTCCTTGGCCAGAAACGGCGTGGTGAACTGGACATCAAATGGCGCAGCGGTGTTCAGGACGGAGCAATTACATCATGGTAGCGCAAAGGCACCACATCACCGCAGCGGAGGTTAGCGCATGCTGACAGGCCGTCAGACCCTTGGAACGATCGAGCAGTCGCTTGCGGATCTGCGCCGGGAAGAAGCCGAACTGAGCAAACGGATAGAACGGGCGACACGCTCGCTGACTGACCTTCAGGAACGGCAGAGCGAAGCCTATCGCGATCTCGCACGCTTCCGTCTTGATACGGACGCGGCCGGAACGTTGAACACAAGGCTGGACAGTGCTGCCCGGGAAGCCCGCCGACTTCTGGACAAACGCAGCGACGATTACAAAGTGCTCACCGACCAGCTTCGCGAATGTGAAAGCGAGCGCAATCAGCTGCAAAAGAAGCGTCTGGACCTGGATACTTCACGCGACACTGCCGAAAATCAGATGGACGATCTGATGGAAGCCGTCGATGGCCGTCTTGAAAAAGATAAGGCCTATCTTGCCCAGCGGGACGCTGCCGAAACCGCATTGGCAACCGCGCAGGCTGCGGCTGAAAAGGCGAAAACGTCTGAAGATGACCGAAAACAAAAGGGGCAGGCCTATGAAGCCGACCCCTTGTTTATTTATCTGTGGCAACGTGGATTCGGCTCACCACAATACAATCATCGGGGTCTTGTCCGCTCGCTGGACAACTGGGTTGCCAAACTGATCAGGTACCACGATGCCCGTGCCAATTACGCAATGCTCACCGGCATTCCCGAACGTATGACCAGGCATGCTGAGCGCTGTGCTGATATCGCCCGCCAGGAAGAAGCTAAACTTGCCGAATTCAGCCGCAATGCCATGACTGACGCCGCCGGAACCGATCTGGTTGGCACGATCGAGACCTTGAGCGAAGAGATTGATCAGATCGACACCGATCTGGACAGGCTCGACAGGCGAATTGAAACCCTGTCCGGCGCGTTAACGGAGTTTTCCAGCGGTGAAGACGCCGACTTTCAAAAGGCCGAGGAACATCTCTCCGTTTCGCTGCAAGCAGACGATCTGAACGAACTTTGGCGCGTGGCGTTGGACACGCCTTCTCCGGAAGATGAAAAAATCGTTCAGCGGATCGAGGATTTTAGGGACCGGATTGAGCAGGTCGCAAGGGAGATCCGTCAGGATCGCGAATTGCAGCGCGATATCAGCCGGCGTCGCGGTGAACTGTCCGACGTCATAAAACGTTTCCGTTCAAAAGGGTATGGCAGCTGGGACTCGACCTTCTCCGATGACAAGCTCACCACTGTGCTCCTGGGAGAGCTGGTCAAGGGCGCCATTTCCGGTGCGGATTACTGGGCGCGTGCCGAGCGCGCGCACAAACGCCGCAAACCGCGCGGACGCCGGGTCGCCTTTCCGAATGGCTCCGGCCTGCCGAAATCCATGGGTGGCTTCGGTGGTTTCGGCGGATCTCCTGGTGGAATCGCAGGCGGCGGTGACAGTTTTGGAGGCGGC
>NZ_JAILWL010000582.1 GCF_025698965.1 Roseibium sp. | reverse complement strand
TCTAATCCAAATTTATGTCTTCCAGACGTTAACCGAAATCGCCATTCATGGATCTTCGGTGAGCTCATCATCGCGATCAAATTCCGGCCGATCACCCAACAGGTATCTCGGTCCTCTCCCGTGGCGGGACGCCGCGTCGCCGGCGTTGTAGAGCTGACAGGATTTCATCGACAGACAGCCGCAGCCAATACAGGCATCAAGCTTGTCCCTTAACGCAGTCATTCGCTCTATCCGTTGATCCAGATGCCTGCGGAACTGCTTGCTGATACGCGTCCAATCCGCCTTGGTTGGAGCTCGCCCTTCCGGCAATTGTTTCAATTGCACAGCAATTTCCGAAATGGTGAACCCAAATTCCTGTGCCACAAGAACAAAGGAAAGCCGTCGAATATCTGCCCTCAAAAACCGTCGTTGCCCACCCTGATTTCGCATTGGATGAACCAGGCCCTTTTCTTCGTAGAACCGGATGGCGGACACGGTCAGCCCCGTTCGCTCTGCCAATTCGCCGATGGTCAGAAGATCACTGCCTTTCATAACCTTTTTCAAAATATATCACTTTCCCTCTTGACCTCAACTTTACTTGAGGAATTATCTCCTGTGTCCAGCTAAAGTCAAAGCTTGAAAGGACAAAAGATGAGTACCGCCTTTTTGGAACATGTGAATGTCACCGTTAGTGACCCGGACGCCATGGCCAAACGGCTGAAAGACTGGTTCGGTTGGGAAATCCGCTGGAAAGGCGAAAGCCTCGGTGGTGGTACGACCTATCACATTGGCAACGACACGAGTTACATCGCGGCATACACCCCGCCGCACTCGACCACACCTGTCAAAGGTGAAAGCTACAGCCACCATGGTGGCCTCAATCATATCGCGGTCGTGGTCGACGATCTTGACGCGACAGAAGCCCTGATCAAGGCTGGCGGATACACGACCCGAAACCATGGCGACTACGAACCTGGGCGGCGGTTCTATTTCGATGACGACGACGGCATCGAATTCGAGGTTGTGTCTTACGAACACTGAGCCGTTTCAAGGCCTTGTCTCTCAGGAGCTTAGTCCAATTCACTTGCGCAGAGCGCTGATGCATGCGGTGCAAAAATTGGGCAAAGCCCTGAGAAGGCTTTTCCGTTTGCCGAGGGCTGATGCGGACCGCAACAACGCGCATCGGTTGAACGCGGTCTTTCGAAGGTTGTCTTCTGGATACGTGGCATCGAATATGAACAGCGGATCAACCTGTACCGGAGAGACTGATGAAGCTTGTGTCAAATTCGGATGTCGAATGGATCGTCGGCGAAGGCTACCGGAAAAAGATCCTGCTCCGCGATGACGATGTAAATCTGAAAGGCGGTCTTGTTCAACTTGTTGAAATTCCACCGCATACCAAGGTCCGGGAGCATTATCACAAAAGCTGCACCGAAGTGTTTCATGTCCTGAGCGGCCAAGGCACATTCGTTATCGACGAGACCACGATCAATCTGGCACCCGGACAGACTTTGACGTGCGAACCCTATGAAGTCCACAGCACGGAAAACCCTTTCGACGAACCATTCAACTACATCGTCTTCAAGACCAACGTCGTTGAAAACGATCTTTTCTGGTGCTCCGTCTAGGGGACGGCCCTCGTTGCATTTGAAAATCCGTCTCCAAATTCAGAGTTTCAGATTGAAAGCTGAAAACGCCCCGGGAGACCAACACCCAATCAGCCTCCCGGTTTATGTGTTCGACAGATCAATGTCCGCCTGAAAGCACCAGCGTCTTTATGGGATATTGCAGTGCCTGGCTGCGCAAAATGATGGCATGCACAAGACCGACAGTATCCACTACGTGCAAGAACAAGAACTCACCCGTGCCCTCGTATTCACCGGCGGCCAACCTTTCGTGATTGCTTGTATAAGCGTTCACGGTACATGACGCCCCCGGAGGCAACTTTTCGAACCCGTTTTCGTAGAGGGGCTCCAATATTGTCGTTATCGTCGCCGATGCGCTGGATTTTGTGGCGTCGACAAGCTGACTCGTCGTACCAATCTGCCCTGCTGCAATTTCAGCCTGAACATCGGTAATGACGAGCGGAATGATTGTGAATGGCACGGCAGGGCAAAAGGCTTCTGCAATCATGCCCGGTTTGAGCACTTGTGCTTCTACCTGCCCGAAGCCGGCCACAATACGCCGCTTCTGGGAGTCCTTCGGTATCAGAATACCAGCCGGACGCATCAGAGGGTTCACAATATCTCCTGGCCGCAATGCAAACTGGATAATCGTGCCATCCACACTCGCATAGACAGTCATTTTTTCCAGTTCGACCTCTGCTTCTGCCAGCCTGGCTTCCGCGCTCTCCAACTTTGAAGGGAGAGCAACATTGATGTTGGTTTCAACAAGAGCCTTGTTGGCTTCTGCAGCTTCGAGACCGCCTTGACGAGCATCGACCGTGTTTTGAAGCTTTTCCAGATCCCTCTCGCTCACTACATTCGCATTCCGATTGAACAGTTCGTTGCGGGTGTCGAGTTCATCCTGCGCCTGTTTGAGCGAAGCCGCTGCCTGATCGACTTGTGCGGTTGCAACCTCCAACTCGCCCTGGGCCAAGGCAATTTCGCCCTTGATTTCTTCAACCTGCTGCTTCGCCGTAACAACATCCGCTTGCTGTCGGCTACTATCCAACTTGAAAATCGGTGAACCAGCCTTGATCTCCGTCTCCAGTTCATTGGCAACGAATATTTCTTCGACACGACCGGACCCTTCCGGAAGGATCGGAAGCGTTCTGAACGTGGACACAGCGCTGGTTGCCGTTGGATGAAAATAGAAAATGAGCGTAATCAGGGTGATCGTCAGCATCAGGCAGGTGACGATCCCATAACGCAGCTCATACCAAACGGAATAGAGAGTAATCTCGTGACCGATCCGTTTGCCTTGCACATACCTGCGAAACAAATAGTCCGGCAAAATTGTAATCAAGGCACTGAAGAGCGTTTCAAACATTACTGTACCTTCGACTCTGAGGACGTCACTTCATTCTGTCCGTTGCCGGACACACTCAGCTCCGATGTCTGAGCTTCACCTACAGCAGTTTCACCAGCAGTTTTCGCAGGCTCTTCATTTACTTCTGCGTCGAATTGGTCGTCGTCATCCAGCTCCTCAGCGGGAAGATTGGCCATCTTCCGGGCTGCACTGGCAATCGTTTCAAGCGGTGTCATGAAGTCCGGCAGTTGAACGAAGGCCAGGACAAGTGCAGCTACCCAGAAAACCTGATTGTGCGTGAACAAGGCCAGCAACCCGAGAACGGCCACGAGTTCAAACTGAATTCTTCCATGTTTGTGGGCAAGCCGTTCGGGCAATGAATGCAGATAAAGATAAAATGTTCCCAGAAGAACGATAAGCACAATCAGACCAATGAGGACATTCGTCATCATTGGATCGCTGCCATCAGCTGCCGGAATAAAATACGGCAGATGATGTGGTGCAAGTTCATGAATGTTTTCAGCCATAGACCGCCCCAGGTTACGAAAAAAGTATAACCTCAAGTACCTGACCAAGCGTCAATTGAAAAGCTCAGACTGTGTCTGAGCCTAAATTGCAATCTCAAGACCAGGCCAAAGCCGAACCGTGCTGTCGTAGTCTCTTTTCCTGTCGGATTTTACCTGGG
>NZ_JAILWL010000581.1 GCF_025698965.1 Roseibium sp. | reverse complement strand
GTTTGCAAGGATCATAACGTCCTGGCCTTCCACCCTGCCGATGCCCGCAATCATGCCTGCTGCGGGAGCTGCCCCGTCATACATTTCATGGGCCGCCAGCATGCCGACTTCGAGAAAAGGAGAGCCGGGGTCAAGGAGGCGTGAAACCCGTTCGCGCGGCAGGATCTTGCCACGGGAGATGTGGCGTTGGCGCGCGGTGTCACCACCGCCGTCCAGAGCTGTGCGGGCGGCTTGTTTAACGGTATCCATGGCCGTTTCATGGGCTGCCTTGTTGGCCGCGAATTGCTCGCTCTTTGGCGACAGGTTCGATTTCAGGATGCTCATGTCATCCGATCTCCCTTTGGGACTTCATGGCCAGGGGGGCAACAGCCTTGCGCACCATGGTCAGATAGAGGTCTTCGATTTGTTGTTCGGACAAACGTCCACCTTCGCGGTACCAGGTCGGGATGCCTGTCAGCATCGCGATGATGGCACGCGTGGTAACGCTGGCATCGTCAACGGCATACCGGCCTGACGCCGAGCCTTCCTCCAGAATACCGGTGAGGATGAATTCGTAACGGCTGCGCTCGGACTCGATTTCGGCGAAGTTTGCAGGTTCCAGATTGCGCAGCTCCATGTAAGAAATGAAGACTTCATCAGCGCGTTCGAGGTGATATCGGATATGAAACCGCACGAAACGATCCAGCGGATCGGTCTCCGGCGAAAACTCCGTCTTCTTCCACGCGGTCAGCAGATCGGACATGTGCGACAGCATCAAGGCACGCAAAATATCCTGCTTGGTCGGGAAGTGATTGTAGAGCGCACCGGGACGGACGCCGACATCTGCCGCAATTTCACGCATGGAGACAGCTGCATAGCCGGCATCCGCAAAGCGCTTCAGCGCGGCTCTCAAGACTCGCTTGGCGGTTTCCTGCCCTTTTGCACGGCTTAGCGGTTTTTCAACGCCAATTGTCATGATCATCCTCCGCGAACACTCTATAAATGAACGTTCATTCATTTTCAAGTCCGTGTTTTGCGCGAATCTTATGCGGCGGGTAATTTGGGGTTGCGAACTGGGGGAACTGTCAAAAAACTTACATAGATAAGCTGTTCACAGTCTTTGGAGTGGATTTTCAAAAGGATCGATTGATGACCGACGAAAGCGCAAAAACCTGGGTTGAGGCTGAATGGGCAGATACTCTGGATGAAGAGCTGGAAATGGAGATCGATGACAATCTGATCGCCAGGGATCTCCAGTTCATTTCCGACAAAAAACACCAGTCACCGATCGATCGGAACACTTACTTTCATGAACTTCTGCGCCTTCAGGCTGAACTGGTAAAGCTGCAGGACTGGGTGCAGCATACCGGCGAGAAAGTCGTCGTGATTTTCGAAGGCAGGGATGCGGCAGGCAAAGGGGGCGTGATCAAACGGATCACCCAGCGGCTCAATCCGCGCGTATGCCGTGTTGTTGCGCTGCCTGCACCGACCGAACGTGAAAAGAGCCAATGGTACTTCCAGCGCTATGTGCCGCATCTGCCGGCGGCCGGCGAGATCGTCCTGTTCGACCGCTCGTGGTACAACCGGTCCGGCGTCGAACGCGTCATGGGTTTTGCCTCTGAAGACGAGGTCGAGCAGTTTTTCAACGACGTGCCGGAATTTGAACGGATGATTGTTCGCTCAGGCGTCCGGTTGATCAAATACTGGTTTTCCATCACGGATGAAGAACAGCAATTGCGTTTCCTTATGCGTGTGCACGACCCGTTGAAACAGTGGAAGCTTTCTCCAATGGATCTGGAGTCCCGCATCCGCTGGGAAGATTACACCAAGGCCAAGGAAGACACGTTCGAGCGTACCAATATTCCGGAAGCCCCCTGGTTTATCGTGGAAGGCAACGACAAGAAACAGGCGCGCCTCAACTGCATCAGTCACCTGTTGTCGCTTATGCCATATGAAGATATCCCGCATGATCCGATTACGTTGCCTGAGCGTCGATTCAACCCGGATTATGAGCGCAAGGTGCTGCCCGAGCACCTTTACGTGCCGGAAAAATTCTAGTCCGTGTGGACGATTTGGTTTCGGGCGCGGCGTGTGTTGCATTTGAGTCGTGAGCAGGAAGGAAGCGAAGCCCGTATCGATATACGGGAGAGCTTTCCGACACGCTCAAGATTGCATGAATGGTATCCCGGTCTTGCAGGCCGGGATTCTTTTGTGCGATCTGATGCACCTGTTTATGTGCGGTTGATATGAGGGAGAATACCAGAATGGAAAACGGAAAAATTCGGTGGGGCATCGTATCAACTGCGCGGATCGGTCGGGAAAAAGTCATTCCGGGTATTCAGCGCTCCAGGACGGGTGTGGCTGCCGCGATCGCCTCTCGCAACATCCAAGTTGCCGAGGATGCCGCCGGCGCGCTCGGAATCGGGAAAGCTTATGGGTCCTATGAAGACCTGCTGGCTGATCCCGATATTGATGCGATTTACAATCCGCTGCCGAACCATCTGCACGTGCCGATGACAATCATGGCGGTGGAAGCCGGCAAACATGTTCTGTGTGAAAAACCGATTGCCCTGAACACGAATGAAGCGAAACAGCTGCTCAATCTGCCGAAGGACAAGCTGGTCGCCGAAGGTTTCATGGTGCGTGCACATCCGCAATGGATCACGGCCCGTGATATTGTCCGCTCGGGAGACCTTGGAGAGCTCAGGTCGATCCAGACCTTCTTCAGCTATTTCAACAACGACCCGATGAACATCCGCAATATGGATGACATTGGCGGCGGCGCATTGCTGGATATCGGTTGTTACACCATGCTGACCGGCCGGTACTTCTTTGAGGCAGAGCCTGAGCGCGTTGTGTCGATGATCGACAGGGACCCGGAATTCGGCACAGACCGGACAACCAGCGCGATGCTGGATTTCGGGAGCGGTCGCCAGCTCAATTTCACCGTTTCGACGCAGATGGTTCCATATCAGCGGATTCAGCTCGTCGGCACCAAAAAACGTCTGGAGATGCTCATTCCCTTCAATGCGCCGCAAGGTGAACCAACTGTCCTGCGTTTGGATGACGGTTCAACCCTGGGCGATGCGACGATCAAGACATTGGCCATCGGGCCCTGTGATCAATACGCGGAACTGGTTGATGTGTTCGGTCGTGCGATATCCGGTGAAACTCCGCTGCCTTATGGCGTTGAAGATGCGATCCAGAACATGAAGGTTCTGGATGCTATTCTTGCGTCAGCCAGAAAAGAGGGCTGGGTAACGCTCGGCTGATCCATCTCTTTCCGGGTATCCACCTGAAAAGTGCCGCGGCTGGTCTTTCGTGTGAGGTCAGCTGCGCCAGCTGGTTTTGGTAGGTTCTTCGATCTGCTCGCCGGTGCCGCCCATCCGTTCCGGCATATCGGCATATTTTGGCAGACCGTCTGCGAAATCCATTACTCTTTCACTGTAAAAGATGTGCGACGAGGGCTCGTATTCGAAAGCGGAGCCGTCAAGCGTCATCGGGTAGACGACCGTCATGCTGATCTGCGGTTTGTGATTGGCGATACAGCCCCCGCACCTGGCGCAGGAAATCCGTTCGCTGGCGTCGTTTTCCCTGGATGTGATGACCGGACCGCCTGATATTTCGACATTTTCATCGCGCCAGATGCTCCAGGCATTGATCGGTG
>NZ_JAILWL010000580.1 GCF_025698965.1 Roseibium sp. | reverse complement strand
GGAACTTGATTACATTTTGGATCTGCTTTTTGCGGTCCTTCAGTTCCTCGATCTTTACACCGATGACCTTTCTGGCGATGTCCATGTCGCAGGAACCTTCCATGGTGTCGACAATATCCTTCAGGTCCGCAATCGACATTCCTGCTTCCCGGGCATTGCTCACAAAGTCCAGGCGCAGCAGATTTTCTTCCGGATAATCCCGATAGTTGTTGGTCTCGCTTTCTCCTGGCCGGGACTTGAGGAGGCCGTTGCGTTCGTAAAAGCGGATCGTGTCACGCGTCAGGCCCGATTTTTCGGAAAGCTCACCGATTTTCATTCGTAACTCCAAACCATGGACTATGGTCTATTGTTTTGTGTTAGCTGTGTGATTACATGGGTCGAGCTAACTGATTTCACACTCGCCTGATATAACAGGCTGCTGAAAGGTAAAACATGTCGAAGCGCATCGTTATTGTCGGTGGAGGAAACCTGGGCTCCGAACTTGCACGGTCTTTGGAGACTGAGGCGGAGGTTACGCTGATCGAACAGGCGGAAAGATATGTCCATGCTCCTGCTATGATCCGTGCCGTGGTCGATCCGAAGATTCTCGACAAGGCTTTGATCCCTTACGAAAACCTGCTTAGCCGGGGCAAATTTGTTCGCGGTCAGGTCACAGAAGTCGATGCGTCTGGTGTGACGCTGGCGGATGGCAGCCGGGTGGATGCGGATTATATCGTTCTGGCGACAGGATCATCGAACAGCTTGCCGTTCAAGCCGACGTCTGGTGATGTTGAAGCCTTGAAGCGGGCCAACCACGAGGTCCATGAGAAACTTCTGGACGCAAAAACAATAGCCATTGTCGGCGGTGGAGCTGTCGGTATCGAGCTTGCAGGCGAGCTTGCTCACGCGATGCCTGAAAAGGAAATTGTGCTTGTCAGCGACAAGGCGACCTTGATGCCCGGAAAGCCAGCAAATCTCGGCCGGTCTCTTGAAGCCAAACTGAAATCTGCCGGTGTTGAAATCATTTTCGGCGCTCGTGGTGAAAACCTTGAGAACTCATCGGAGCCCTATGCGGGGACCGTTCGGCTGACAAATGGACGCGTCATAACCGCCGACCTGATATTTCCGGTGATCGGATCTCGGGCCAATTCGGCGCTGCTGACAACATTGCCGGACGTTGAAGTGACATCGAACGGGCGGGTCGCCAGTGACGGCTGGATGCGGCCATCAAGCCTGGAGAACGTTTTTGCAGCAGGAGATGTCGCCGACAACGGTGATGCCATGACCATTGTTGCTGTTTCCAGGCAGGTGCCTTGGCTGACAAAAACGTTGAAGGCACTTCTTTCCGGTAAGCCGCTGAAAGATATCAAACCTTATGTGCCTTGGAAAAGCGCACCAATTCTTTTGCCGCTGGGGCCGGTGAAGGGAAATTCGTTTCTGGTGCTGTTTACTGCAGGAAACTGGATCACGAGGAAAATCAAGGGCACGGACCTGTTTCTTACCAAGTACAACAAAGCGTTTGGCAGAAAGTAGGGACCCACCTGGGACTGGAAGACGGCCGGGGTCGAAATTTCAACCCCGGCGAAGCCCACTTGGCCGATCTATTTCAAAGACCAGCGGATGGTGACATTTGCGCTGATGGTTTCCTCTCCGGCTTCGATGGGAACCGCATCCGCTTTGGCCATCATCATGCCTTCGGCGCGCATCATCAGCGGTCGGGGCATCTGAACACCGGTTTCGCTGATGTTCAGGATGTTGCCAAGCTCCACACCCGCAGCATCAGCAAATATCTCCGCCTTGTGGCGCGCAGCAGCGACCGCCTGCTTGCGTGCTTCGTCCAGCTTTTCATCCGGGTCGCTTACTTCAAATCGGATGCCGTCAACGGAATTCGCACCGCTTTCCACCACAAGGGTCAGAAGTCCACCAAGCTTGCCGAGGTCGCGGACATTGACCTCAACGCCATTGCGGATTTCGTATCCGATGATATTCGGCTGGCGATTGGAGCCGTCCGTGATCCGTTCGTAGCGCGGGTAGATGCCGAAGCCACGGGTCTGAATATCCTTGGCCTCAACGCCTGCACCCTTGATGGCATCAATAACCTTGGTGATGGAAGCGGAGTTTTCGCTCAATGCTTCTGCTGCGGTCTTGGCGGTGGTCACGACATTGGTGGTGATGACGGCCATGTCAGGTGCGACAGATACGGTGCCCTGACCTTCCATTGTTATGCTGCCGGTGGCTGCTGTTGCGGCCGAATCCTGCGCCTGTGCAGGTGCGAACGCGAGAACCGCCATGGACAGGCCGGTTGCAAGTGCCGCTTTTCGGGCAAAGGACAATGGAATTTGAGGCAAATAAGAAACAATGGATGACATGGAATATGTCCTTTTCAACTGATTGTTGTTGCCGCGAACATTGTCTCCCATTGCGGCAGGGATAAGGCTTGCCGGTTCAGCTTCCGTTCATTTTCAAGGACTTGTCTGCGGAGAATTGACAAGACACATTAATTCTTGCTCTCAACTGACGCGACATCCGTGAAACCGACATCTCCTGTTTGAGACAGCAGTACGGCGACAGGCCGCAAGCCTTTGAAGCGGGCACAGACGATAACAATCATCACAGTCAGAGGTACACATAGAACCATACCGACGACACCCCATACCGCACCCCAGAAGGCGAGGGACAGCATGATCACTAGACCGGAAAGATTGAGATTCGAGCCCATCAGTCTTGGTTCAATCAGATTGCCGATCGAGAACTGAATGAGGCCGAGACCGGTCGCGATGGCGAAGAACGGCCCAAGCGTATCGTAATAGACCATTGCCAGCAGACTGGGAAAGATGACACCGATCAGCGATCCGATGGTCGGGATGTAGTTCAAAAGAAATGCAATGAAGCCGAACAGGGCCGCATAGGGCAGGCCGATGACGATCAGAACCAGACTTGTCAGAACACCGGTCGCAACGGAAACCGCGGTCTTGATTGAAAAGTAATGCATGATCGAACGGTTGATTTCCGCCCGGATTGCAAATGCGGACTGTGCCCGCTCGGGGCTTGAAAACAGGCGTTCGAATTTCCGGTCGAACGTGGATTGTTCCAGCACCAGAAACAGCACATAGATGAAGACGAGGCTTGCGGAACCGGCGAGCGCTGTCACCAGGCTGGCACCGGCAGTCACCATGCGCGGCACGACCGATTCAGGCAGGAGATCCTTCAATTCAACGGGATCATTCAGATTCAGATGTGATGAAACCTGATTGAAGAGTTCTTCAAGACGGCGTTGATAGGTGGGGGCGTCCTGGGCAAGCTGTGTCAGGTTGACGGTGACAATGTCCAGAACCACGGTCGCAGCTGCAAAGATGGTGAGGAGCGCCAGCGGAAACGACAGGAAACCGGGTAATCGCCAGCTGCCAAGCGGGATCTGTTTGAAGGCATGTGCCAGCGAGTTGATCATGTACCAGACGATCAGGGCGATCACGAAGGGCAGCAGCAGCGACCGGCCGACCACCAGAAGCCAGCCGATCAGGCAGACAAGCAGCACACTCATCGTGACGGAAAGAAGCGGTGATCGCATTATGGCTCCGGCTTGTGAATCGGGCGATTAAGTCATTGTGCACATTTTGACCTCAAGCGAACCGTGAACGGAACCGGTTTTTCGTCTTGAGGCAAATCTCA
>NZ_JAILWL010000058.1 GCF_025698965.1 Roseibium sp. | reverse complement strand
TCCAGCTCGGGTCCAGTATCTGATTTCGCGCAACATCCGATATGCTGAAGACCGGATGGAAGACGATCATTGGGCCACGCCGCTGGCAACGCTGCTACGAGGATCAGGTGATTGCGAGGATCATGTTCTCTTGAAACAGGCAATCCTGACGGCTGCCGGTCTAGACGTTTCTCAGACAAGACTACTGATCCTGGAAACCAGCAAGGGTCGAGGCCACATGGTGCTCCAGGTTTTGGGGCCACAGCCGACGATCCTCGACAACCGGTACCGTTATCCGGTTACCTTGGACCACCTTCGCCAGGACACGATCACCGCCCTGGCAACTGATCATGCTTATTTCGTCGTCAACTGAAGCTGGATCTTTGGTTCCCATGGCAACTGAGATACCGTTCACCGCTTTCGCACACCGTGAACGGCAACCTGCACCAATGTCATGAATATGTATTCCACATTCCATGAAAAATGCTTATTCTCCGGCACAAGAAATACTCGGCACACCTCGATAGAAAGAAACAAGTTTTAATTTAGAACAAAAGTTTAAGCGTCATAATTTCGACCAAATACATATAGAGAAAACGGCCAAGTCGAAGTTTAAAAACCAATAAACTTAAGTAAATTCGAACAAAATTTAAAGAATTTACTGAACTACACATGACAGAGGTAAGAATGACTGTACTGATAACCGGTGGCGCTGGATATATCGGATCTCACTGCTGTGTCGCCTTCCTCCAGGCGGGTCACGATATCGTCGTGCTGGACAATCTTTCGAATGCCAACAGCGTCAGTCTTGACCGTGTTGCCGAAATCACCGGTCAGAAGGTTACATATGTCAAAGCGGATATTCGCGACCAGTCGGCCCTTGAGACGGTTCTGAAACAGCACAAATGCACGGCTGTTGTTCATTTTGCAGGATTGAAAGCCGTGGGTGAATCCACACAAATTCCTCTTGCCTATTATGACAACAACGTCGTCGGCACGCATCGCCTGCTGTCGGCGATGGCCAATTGCGGCGTGAAGCAGATGATTTTCTCGTCGTCAGCAACCGTCTACGGGGAACCCCAGTTTCTTCCATTGACGGAGGATCATCCGACAAGTGCAGTGAACCCTTACGGTCGTACCAAGCTTATGATCGAGGAGATGCTTCGCGACGTTGCGGCAAGTGACAGTTCCTGGCGCTTCGGCATTCTGCGTTACTTCAACCCGGTCGGTGCTCATGACAGCGGTCTCATTGGAGAAAACCCGCTCGGAATTCCCAACAATCTGATGCCTTTCATCACCCAGGTCGCTGACGGTCGCCGGGAACAGCTTTCTGTGTTCGGCAACGATTATGAAACCCGGGACGGCACCGGTGTGCGTGACTACATCCACGTGATCGACCTGGTGGAAGGCCACCTGCGCGCTCATGAGGTTCTTGCTGACGGATCGGCGCCGTCAAACTGCTTCGCGGTCAACCTCGGCACAGGAAATGGCTACAGCGTTCTTGAAATGGTACGTGCGTTCGAACGCACTTCCAACAAGGAGATCCGTTATACCATTGCCCCGCGTCGCGAAGGCGATGTTGCCGAGTGCTATGCCAATACGGCGCTTGCTGAAAGCACCCTGAACTGGAAGGCGCAGCGGGACCTGGACGCTATGTGCCGGGACACCTGGAACTGGGTTTGCAAAAATCCCCAAGGTTACGAAACGACTGCCGATAAAGAACAGGCTTGAATATGACCTCAAAGGCCGGTTTCGACCGGCCTTTGAGCTTCCCAATACAACAGCGCGAGCACTTTAACTGAAGTCCTGAAACGCCCTCACATTGCGAATGGTCGTCGCAGCCCCCACTACGCTGCCGTCATTCTTGCCCGCAAACGGTGCAACCGCATTGCTCAACAACAACATTGCCGGAGTGTGGGCAAATTCGTTTTCGGCTTCAAATACCTCCAAGTCATCAACGTAGAAACGAAACGACTTTTCAGTCCAAAGCATTGCGTAGCGGTGAAAGGTGTCGTCAAGGCGCGTGCTTGATCGATAACGAGACGCCAGAACTTTTTTCTCCGGCCGCCAGCGCCGAACCGAGACTTGCACAATGTTCGGATACTTGACCTCAGCAACGTCCAGTTCGAAATGTGTCTCGCCCGCTGTACGCTTGTCGGAGATCATCCAGAAGGCATTGTTGACCCCGGCTTCGCTCGCGATACGCATCTCACACTCGAAATACCCGTATAGCTGCCGGAAATTCCGGGTGCGGATGTATCCGCCGGTGAATGGCCTGTCCGGATCACTTTGATGCCCGAGCAGTAGATCAACCTCACCATGGTCGACGACGACATTCCTCGGATAACGCATGGTGAAATGCCCATGCCCCCCTTTCCGCATCCGCTCCCAGTTTTGATGAAACCGGCCCAGATCAAAGAAATTGTCCTCAAATGTCGGCTGCCAGATCCCCTCCATTTGCGAAAGAGGCACCGGCAGATCGACAGACGACAAAGCACTGAGCCGGCCTGAGGTTGCCAGAAAACCTGCCGATGCCAGTCCACCTGCGGCGGTTCGAAGGAACCGCCGACGATCAATGGCAACAGCTTTTCCAGTATCTTGAGCCATCTGGTATCAGCTTGCCAGCTTCGCTTTGGGATCTGCGCCTTTCAATTCACGCAGCTTGAGTTCCAGGTTCCAGGCTCGACTGCGCAGGGTTTCGATCTCGCCTGTCATGAAGTCAACCTCATCCTGAAACCAGCCGGTGACTTCGTCCAGGTTCTGCCCGGTTTGTACCAGGTTGGGTTTGACAAGCGGCTTTTCGGGCGGCGATGCGACCGGCTTGGGCAGCACATGGTTCAAGCCGTTTTCCGTCAGGAACCGGTGATATTCAGCATAGTTGAGCCGATAGACATGCTGGACTTTCGAAAAGTCCGCAGTCTCGAAAATCTTTTCCAGATTGATCGGCAGGTATTCTTCAACTTCCACCGACGGGATCGCAAACAGAGTGGACAGTTCCCGAATACGGGAATCATAGGTGAAGAACACAGCCGGAATACCCTGATGCAATCCGATTACATTGCCATGCAGTCGGAAACCGACAAGCACATCAACATTTTCCTTGGCATCGGCAGCCCATTCGTCAACATCGAAAAAGGCCTGCATACGCTCACCCATCAAGGTTTCGACATCCTTGTCACCTGTGAGGCCGTATTTGCCTAAAATCGATTGAATGTGTTTTTGCTTCGACTCGCCCTTGTCGAATATCGCCAGAGTTTCCTCGCGCTCACCCTGAGAATAAAGACGGTTCTGCGCACGCCGGGCAACTGCCTGGATCAGCGCCCTTTGCATCCTGTTCGTCTTGGTCGCATTGGACGCGTAATCCGCGGAAAGATATCGATTAAGCGTCAGTCCGACACGTGCATTTGCCGGATCCAGAGGCTTGATTTGGATGGATGGACGCAGGTCACGATAGAAACTCGGACAACCGATAATCCGGATATTCTTGATGCCGAGGTCGTTGAACACCTCTGCGCTGTAAACTCCGCGCACACCGATCGTTTCGCACTTGTCGGCGATGATCTTCCATGCTTCGACACTGCCTTTCGGCAATTCCAGCTTCTTGTATTTGGCAGCCTGGGCTCCGACACCGATCGGAACAATCGGACCCTTCAGCTTCTTCAGCAAGGGAATGACATTGCCGATATCAACGGTTTCCGTCAGATAGTTGGACCCACGGATAACGGCGGCGTCATATTCTTGTTTCGGCCAGAGTTTTTCGTCCTCTGCATGCGCGAATTGCACATTGGTGATCTGGTCATAGGCAAGTGCCTTCAGCATTGCATCATAAACAAGAACGTCACCCGTATTGATGCCCCCTCGCGAAAACGTGGAGAGCGGATCGTCGATTTTCAAAAATGCCGACTTATTGCCCGGCTTGACGGCAGCACCGCCATTCAGAACGAAGAGCCTTTTCATGTGATCTTTCACCTTTCCCTAATTTGGTCACGACCGCCCTTCTGCTATCGAATGGACGTTTGGCGCTCCGGGTGCTGCAACTGGTCTTCGCGCTCTGAATTCGCTGCACCGAAAGACACACCCTGTATGTGAGATTGAGAAATCCGGGCGCGCGTGCGCCGGACGCTTTGAAATCTGTCCGGGAACCAGTTGCGCAACTGCCGCAAGAACGGCTGCAGGCTCTTCTCCCAGCTGCGTGTCGAGGCGCGGTTCATTGCCTGATCCGACATTGTCCTCAGACGGTCTCTGGACGTCGCCAGATCCGCCAAAGCGGCAATTAGGTCATGGGTGACGACACCGTCATCTTCCGACCGCAACAGCACCCCATCAACCCTGTCTTGAATGAGTTCGGAGACCGCGCCGACATTTGTCGCGATTGGCACGCATCCAAGCCGTTGTGCCTCGAGGATTGAAAGAGGCGCTCCTTCCCAGCGGGATGGCAATACGAAGACATCTGCCCAAGCCAGAAGTTTACTGAGCCGGCGACTGTCGTAGATCGGCTGCTCTACCTGTATTCCGACTTCGGCAAAACGTTCTTTCCAACTTCCGCCGGCACCTTCGTCCATGACATCCGAGCCGACCACCCGCCAATCGACAGGCACGTTTCGCCGTTTCAGTTCCCGCGCCGCCGACAGTATGCGTTCAATCCCCTTTTGCCTGTCCAACCGCCCGAGGAAGACCGCTTTCAGGTTACTTCTACGCTCTTGACGGCGCAGCTCCGCAACGGCCTGTATCTGCTTGTCCGGCATCGGATAGCCAGGCGCATTGGGAATATGCAGAAGCTTGGCCATCGGAACTCCCATTCCGTGCAGCCATTCCGCCATATCCCGGGAGCAGGTCAAAACAGCGTCGTAGATATGTTCATAGGCAAGAGACAGATAAGGATGCCCGGCCGGGCGTCCCATTTCCGAACTGTCGAGAACGTGAACATAGTTCACGATTTTCACACCGCGACGTCTCAGCTCGCCGAAGATCGCGTTGGCAGGTGCCAATTGATTGTTGACGACCACATCCAGGCCTGAAAGGAAACCGATCACTTCTTCAGCGCGCGCCGCTTCGTCGTGCCCCATGAGGATGTCATGGCCCGAGAACATGTTCGGCCCACCCCAAAGCGGATAATCGTCCGCTAGAAAATTGATACTGTCGAAAACCCCGTCATTGTCAGGAATGCGGTTGTATGTGGGTTTCCCGAATACAAAGACATGAACTTCACATCCGGCGTTTTTCAGAACTCGGGCAGTGGCATATGCGACCTTTTCCACGCCGCCGAAGGTTGCGATCGGCAATAACAGCCCCACTCGCAATGGACCGTCCGGTTTGCTGAGGCGGGGCATGATCGGGGCCGCCCCGACCGCACGGCGCAGCAATTCGTGATATTTGCTCCGATTGGGAAAATAGGCCGAACGCCAGATCCAGCGTTTGTCCGGTTCGCTTTTGTAGCCGGACTCTCTGAGCGCCCCCAAAGTTGCCAGCAAAATGTTGGTCGAAGATAGTGCGGTTCCCTGCATCTCATCTGCGGAGAACGGTCCACGAATAACGATTTCCGCAATTTTCGGAGCTGGATTTGGCCCCTTTAGGGACCTGACCCAGTCGTCCGACTTGTCTTCAACACACTGTTGCAACATGCTCAGGGAGCTCATCCAGCCAAGTGGCTTCTTGCTCAGTTCCCGGCCTTCGCCATGGGTTTCAATTTCAATTGCAAGCGTATCCCGGTCACTTTCGAACCGGACGGCAACAAAGTGGTGGGATTCCGACAACCGCTCTCCCAGCCACAGGACGTTATGAAGCAGCCCGAGGTTTTTGAGAGCATCCCGATGTGTTGTGGACATCCAAAGCCAGAAAGGTGGAACACCAAATGTTTCCGGTTCCGCCATCGCAGCCCAGAACATCTTGACGAATTCCTCGAACCCGCGCGTTTCATGAGCAATGACGGGATCGGTGAACAGGTCGACAAGGTAAGTGTCCGCTCCGATCGCGGCAAATCGAGGTGTTTCCTCATGCTCCCATTGCAACAGCGTGTCGGTCGCAAACAGGCGCTTATGCTTGTCCTTCATGTAGCCAAGGATGCTCTCACGCGTCCGGTTCGAGTCTCGCAGCATACTTTCGGCACGCTGGCGATACTCGAAGCCGAAAAACGGGAAATTGGTGCCCTTGAAACCTTTCGAGATTGCCTGCAGCCAGAAATCCCAATCCTCGAAACCGGACTTCATGCTTTCATCAAAGCGGATTCCGGCATCGAGAAGGGATCTGGAGACAAGGCTGCCAGCCTCACAGATATTGTCGAACGTAACGTGGAGCAGCCTGGAATACTGGGCCGTATAATTGCCATTCCACTCGATCCCGAACTTGTCGATATTCGGATAGATCCAATCCACACCCTTGTTGGCGCGCAGATATTCAAACAGAACCCTGATCGCGGAAGGTGTGATCCTGTTGTCGGCGTCCAAAAAATATACCGCTTCAAGGTCCTGAAAGGAGCGCAACGCGAATTCGATGCCGTAATTCCGGGCGGAGCTCAGACCGCCATTTGATTTCCTGAGGTAAAAGACATTCTCATGCGCAAGCGCATAGGCTTTGCCGACTTCGGCCGTTTCAGGATAAGGGCAACCATCATCGACCACGATAACGGCAATGTTGAACGGAGCTTCCTGACAAAGGGCCGTATCAATCGCTTCCGTCAAGAGCACCGAATGCTTGTAGACAGGTACGACAATGGCCACCGTTGCGGAAAAAGCTTCCTGACCGCCGAACTGGGCATAGCGCACATTCGGCAAGTCTGAGTTCCTGACCTCTCTTTGCAACATCAACTCAGCCGCTCACGACGGCGCGGAAATTTGCAAATTTGGCCCAGGCGAAATCGTTGTTTCCGGATTCGGTCATGCGGGTCGCAAAATAGACATTCCGCCATAGGTTGACCTGTTCACCCGCAAACGCACTCATATGCGCCGTGTCGCCGAAGGTGACGGTCGTCCAACCGGAATAGGCTTCACCGACAGCTGGCTCGCGCTCTTCCCGGAACAGGGCCTTTGCTGCATCGAGGTCTTCAGCAACGACAATGGCAAAATCGATATCAGCGGCGCGATTGTTGTCGATATAGGTTTTCGCCGACATGCGGACCAGTCGCGGCGGGCAGGCTGCGGGAAGTTGACCGATGGTCATCCCCTCCACGGGAGGATGGCATCCAATGGCATGCTCGCTCGGCAACGGCATGATCGCTTCAAAGTCGAAAGACACCTCGTCGCTGTTGGCCAGGCTGGTGTGCTCCAGAATACCCGGTGCAATCGGGATATCGCGCAAGCCTTCCTCAGGTCCAAGCTGCTGCGACAGAGCAGGAAGATAATTTGCCCAGGCCGGCATGGAGACACCCGGGATACCACCCCAGATCTGCAAGGCCAGGCTGTTTTTCAAGAGCGGCATTCCAGAAGCGGCGTCGCGAACCTGGAACATTTCGATCGGTTGCAGCCCTCCGACAGACAACAGTGGGAGTTCTTCGTCGGTCTCCTCGACCTGCAGCCGGAATTCAAGCGTTCTGCGCAGCCCGGCGGTGGACCGAGACAGTCCGAATATATTCCAGCCTGAAACGAGCTCACCGCTGGTCACCTGCCACGTGTCGACGATCCGAAGATCTTCCAGTGTGATCAGCTGAGCGCGGAGTTTCAGATCCGGTCGTACCGCTTTTTGTTCCACATGAACGGCAATTCCGCTGACACCGGAACTCGCGACCGGCAAAACCTGACTGATGCCCTCAGACGACGCGGATGAAAGGACATGCGGATTGAGCGGGTTTTCGATCGGATCATTGCTGAAAAGCAGGTCAAGCGGCTGCAATCCATGACGATTCAGGTAAGCTTCGATAGCCGCAAATCGGTTTTGGAGATCATCATTCAAGCTTCGAAGAGTTCTAAGCTCATTGCTCGAAAGCGCCTGACGCCTCGCACCGGACCGCATGGTATCCGCAAAGACACCGATCAATGATGAGACCGCATCAATGCCAGCGCCCTGCCCCCAGGCGATGACAGGAGGATGCTGGGCGACACCCCGGCTCTGCAGCCACTTGAAGAGCGTGTCCTTGCTCTCGGTACCGGTGGAGTTTACCAGGACGGCTACCGGCATGATCGGCGCTTCAGCGGTTACAAATCTGGCATTGTTCTCTTCGGAGAAGACCGCGTAATCGTCTTCGACACCTTCGAACCAGACGACCTTGAGCGCGTCTTTCAAAGTGCTCGGAATTTCATGCCGGGCAACGCCGGCAACGATCAGTGTCACGTCCTTTAAGAGTGAAATTTCCTGTGCCGATTTTTGCAAGGAAAGGGATTCACGCGTGGCCACTACTGTCATTTAAGCCCCCAACTCCATCTACGCCAAACATCCATTGATGGTTACGCTCACTCGCAACCATCAAATATTACTCAAGAAGATATGACATTTTGTGACCAGATTGCGGCGCGAATATAATAATATAAAGAAAAATATTTTAAGTATAAGTATTTATATAAATTGAAAACTGAATAAATAAAGAAATTATGAGTATTATTACATTAATAATACATCGAAATTCGAATTAATTTCCGAATATGCCTCTACAGAAACATATCAGGCAACGTCCCTTCTCCCAGTCAGCTCCGAAGCCCTCGTAGCTATCATTTTGTTGGCGATTCCGTTCTCGTTCAAAAACTGATGCATTGCCCGATAGGTCTTTTGATAATTGAGGTTGAAGGCATCGAATCTGGATTGATCCCAGAAGTCACTCAGTCTGAAGACCTCGTCGGAAAACACGTCGAAACTGGGAATCTTGAATGTCTCGGCAAACTCACGTGTGCGGCTGTCATAGGTGAAATAGAGTGCCGGCACGCCATTCGCCAAAGCCATCAGGTTGCCATGAAGTCGATAGCCGAGCACGAAATCGCAGCGCTTCACGACCTCGTCATAGTCGGCGACAACATCGGAATAAAACAAGTTGGTCCGGTAGAGACGCTCCATTTCATCGTCGAGATACCATTCCCGGACCCAGGCATTATTTCTTAAGGAAAACATTGCCTCCTCCTTCTGGACGTCAGTCCCGAGGACGAGTTTCTTTTCTTCAATTTCCCCTTGCGCCATCAGTGTCACGTCGAACTTGGCCGCACTCGACTTGATGAGATTGCGGTGGAAGGTCAGGTATTGCCGGATATCGCTGGCATACGCGGGAGACACCTCGCGCCTTATGGTCAGACCAATCTTCTCAACGTCACCGAACCTTGGCAAAGTAATCTGCAGTGAAGGATCGTTTTTGCGAAAGGCGGTCGGGCAACCGATGATCCTGGCATTGCCGATCCCCATATCCCAGAGAACCTGGGCTGTGAAAGCTCCCCTCACCCCAATGGAGGCGGTTGATTCTGCAATAATCCGAAGAACGTTTTTCGTCGCCTCGGAAAGTTGAAGCTTTCCATTTACCGGTGCTTGCGCGCCGATACCGAATGCAAGGACAGGAAGGCCGAGACGTCTGAGGACCTGTTCCGCCAACTCCCAATCCATATCTCTGTGGATGTAGTTGGATCCTCTCAAAACCACATAGTCGTACTCGTTCTTCAAGCGGTCGATTTCGACCGGATCGAATTCCCGGATGTTCAGGAAGCCGAGTTTGGAGAACTCAAGGAGTTTCAGCGACGAGTCGAAGACGAACGCATCACCAATGTTGTGATAGTGATTGATGCTCCTTTGGACGTCGGAGCAGTTGTACCAACGGACGTTGTCATGACCATAGACTTCACCGGACGGGATCATGACCAGAATGCGCGACATTTGGATTTCCTTTATTTATTTCAGCTGCCTACGCAGATTTCTGCAATCCACCGGTCAGAGCGGTTTGATCTGCCTGACGCAATTCGATGACCAAACGGTAATAACCGAGATGTTCGCCCGCTGACGCAATGTGGCTCTTGGGTTGCTGGATTCCCGAATGAAGCCGTGTCCAGATCGAAGGGGTCTCAAGAACTTCAACCATTTTTGCCGAGAGGTCTTCTGGACTGCCCGCAAGAACGTGCAGGCCGTCGACATTATCGCGGACCTTTTCCGCCATTCCGCCAATTCCGCTGCAAATCAAGGGACGACCGTGAAAAAATGCCTCCTGGATGATAACCGGCGAGTTCTCCCACCAGACCGACGGCATCATTACCCAGTCAACCTGACGCATCAGCGTCGGCATATCCTTGTTCTCGTAAGCACCTGCAAACCGGACCCGGTCTTCTGTCTTTTCCAGAAGGTCAGACACCTTGTTGCGGAAAGCCTCAGGCTGGCGTTCCAGATTTCCCCCGAAGATCGTCAACGTGGCATCGTCTCCCCAAACGGCCTCCGGTACGCGCTGGACTGCATCAAGCAGGACATCGATCCCCTTGTAGGGTGTCATCTGTCCGAAATAGGCAAATTTCGAACGCCGGGCATTTGCACCTGCCGGCTTCCTGATGTCCGCGCGCTCGGGAACATTCAGGCCGTTTTCAATGACAACGAATTTCTCTGCAGGAATGCCCCACCGAATATAGCGTTCGGCGAGAAAGTGGCTCGGAGAGATGTAACCGTCTGCGAGTGCGAGCATCGATTGGACAAATTGCTTTCGCCGCAGGAACTGACCGGGGTCGATTTCCGGGAAGCAGCCGTGACACGATATCGGCGAAGCTTTTTCGCAAAGACGGTGACCTGAAGTTTTGACCATCTGCCCGTGGTGATGGCACATGGGCAGAAACTCATGAAAAGTCACAAATATCGCCGCATTCGGCACGGCCTCCCGGGCGACATACAACGCCTCGAGCCCCAGGCCGATGAAGTGATGAAAATGGATGACATCCGGATTGAGCGTGCGAACGAACCGGCGAAAATCGCGCAGAAGATCATTGGTGTTGCGATTGGAAATCAGAAAAGGATCATAGTCGTCAGCGTGATACAGCAACTCGTCGTCGGCTTCTCCGGCCCCCATCAAAGCCGATCTGCTGTGGCCCGGGTATTGTCCATCCACCCGTGCCAAAAAGAACGACTGAGCCTGTGGCGACGCTTTCAGGCCAAGGTGCAGATTGTATGAAGCAATTTCGGCTCCGCCGAAAGACAAGGTTGGATGCCCGTGAGAAACCACAAGAATACGCAGCATATCATCCGCATTTGCCGGTTCGGGAGTGGCAGCGACGGTCATTGTGCCTCCTCCCTCAGATCACACAATGCGCCCGCCCAAAGCCTGTCGAATACATGTCGATCCAGCGTTGCGCTCAATCGACGCCAGCCCTGCTCGGCACCGGCGCCATTTTCCGGAAGAACCATTTCCACTTCGGGCGCCCAATAGGAGAGCACTCCGTTCCGCCGCAATTTCAGAGCCGCATCGAAACTCTTTTCATCAGTTCCAAGATAGGCCCGCGTAAAGCCGCCGGCATCGCCAAGAAAGGCACGCGGCAGTATGCAGCAATCAAAGGTCGTCGCATCCACGTCACTGCCTTTCACCCCTTGTAGGGTCCGGCGCGGATATCCGACGTAATGCTGTTTCAGGTCCGGGGCATCATCTTCACCGTCAATCCAGGCTCCTGCCCATCGAATTGTTTCATCCTCATAAAGGAGTGTCGGAGCAACGACCTGCTTACCCTTGCGCTCCTCAAAAACCGCGAGCAACTGTTCAAGCCAACCGGATGTGCGCGGAACAAGGTCTGCGCTCATGCAGACGACCGCTTCGCTTGGAGCAACTTGCAGACCTGCCTGAAGCGCATCGAGCTTGTCTTCAACATGGGACACCTGCACGATTCGCAATTTCAGCTCATAGAATTCCGCGAGGCGCCTGATCTCCGCCATCTGTTCTGCAATTGAGGGAGCGGGACCGGACACAACCAGGGGCATTTCCCGCAAGAACGGGTCAAGCGCGAACAACGGCAAAAGGACAAGCATCCGGTCAATGGTCTCGTCCAGCCCGATCACGACCGACGTTGGACAGATGTCCGGAAACGATCCGAAATCAGTGACTTTGCCCACTGTCGGCTCAGGCGCCGAATGTGCCTGGAGCATCGGCAACAACTGGGTCTCGATCACACTGGCAGATTGCGCAACCACCGGATCAAGTGTTGAAACCAGTTTCTTCAGGGTGCCACGCAGGGAGGACTGAGCCAGGGCAACTGGAACGTAGGCAGAATGCCCGTTCTTCAGGACGAGCTCGAAATAGGGTGCATCACCAATATCGTCCGGTTCGCAAGCAACATGGACAAGAAAGCCATGTCGGTGGCTCGCATCCATCCCCCGCAAGAACGGTGACAAGTCCTCAAATGCACTTGAAACATCTGGTCGCAGCTGGGTAATCCAGGTTTCATCCAGCCTGCGCGAAATGCGTTTGCCGCGAAACAGCACGCACGCCACTCGATCTTCCGGGTTCAGGAGCCATCCACAAATGAAAACGCCACCTGCATCAATCCGCGCACTGAAATCGATCCCAAGCCGTACGGGCATCTCGAGTTCGCTGACGGTTTCTCTGCCATCGAACCGTTGCGAAGCAGCCAGAAGTTTTTCGCGCCCTCCCGTCGACGGCAGAGAAAGACCGGGCAGCAATGCACGGATTTGAGCGGGAAGCGCCCTGCCGTCCAACAAGGACCGTCGCTCGTGAACGTCTATGGAGTTCCAACCGTTTCTGCCGCGATAAAAGACCTGGATAATACCCTCTGCAGTCAGCAAATTCTCTGCCGAAAGCAGGCCGCAAAATCCATGTGCCTTGCCAGCCAGATCCTTGCGCTCAAAGCGCCCACAGGTTAGTTCGGACTGAACCAGCCTGCTCCTGTCGTTACCTGTGGCAACGAACACCCGGGAAGTCCCGGCAGGCAGATCTTTCGTCCAGCCTTGCAGGTAGAGTTCGTCTTCGTCAAAGGCGCCAAGCATCTCCACAAAGCCATCTTTTCTGGCAATTTTCCGAATGATGGCAGCAGCGATATCCAGACCCCGGTAATTAGCTTTCGCAGTGATCAGCGCGTCCAGCAGACTGTTGGCAACATCCGCCCCCGATTGAGACGCAAGTTTACCCACCCCTTCCAGAAACGCCTGCAGCGCCATCGGCCCGTGTTTCAAAACGTAGGCATGGGAATGACCGCGACTACGAACCGTCACCCGTTCCAAGTCACCTGGCTGCACATTCTTCAGGGAAAGCACGCCCACGAACGGAATTTTTCCCTCCGCTCCGCTCTGTCGGCAGGGCAATGCGGCAACCGTGCAGGGCGTGGAAGTTTTCGGGTCTTCGTTCAGGATCGCAGGCGCACCCCCGGTAAGCACGTCCCCCCTCGCTCCGAGCAGAAGAGTGTCCCGGTCAAGCAGTGTGAACAGTGCTGCATGATCCTCAAGCGGAACAGACTTTTCGGGCTGTGAAGCCGACGTATCCACAAGCTGATATGCAGGGAGCGGCTCGTTGCCGTCTTGAACGCTGCGTGCCTGTTCCCGGATGACGAGCTGGTTCATCGCAGCTACCCCCCGACGCCGCTGATTGCCGCAAACAACATGCCGCAAATCACACCGAGCAGTGTTGCCAGCAGCAACAGATGAAACTTGATGCTGCTGCGGCTTCGTTCGCCAAGCGCGGTCAACCGGTCATCGAAACTTTTCAGCGTACCGTCAAAGCGCAACAGGAACACCTCTAGTTCCTTGACCCGCTGTTCCAGGTCACCCTGCCCCTTGCGCAAGATCCCCATTGCCTCGCCGAGTTCCCCTTCGGTCGAGGCGAGCGTGTCGATCCGCTGCACAGTCTCTCGCAACAGAACGGTCGCATCGCGCTGCCCGATGGCACTCTGGCGTTGAGCGGCGATCAGGCGATCGAGTTTTTCCATCACCAGTGACAGCGGCATGGCGACAGCTGCTTCCGCCGCACGTTCCTCTGCGCTCGGACGCGGCAATTTCAACTGCGTTTTATCCAGTGGCGATTCAGCAATCACTGAAAGTCCTTCAGGCGCTGCCGCGGCCGCCTGGGGCAATTCGATGTCAAAAGCATAGGCACCGTCACCGATCCCGTTCCTGCGCAGATCGATACGTTCCGTTTCCGCTGTCTTGCTCAAGACCCGCTCGCCATCGTGCAATACATGGATTGTCATCCGGTCCGTCGGGTGCGACGCGTCCCACGCCCAGCCCAGAAGGCGCCCGTTTTCAAGAGCGTCGACACGACCCTGAAGTTTTGGAGCCTCAATCTCCTTCTGAGGCTTGACCTGCGCCGCTTCGGTTTCAACTTTGACTACGGACATGGCACTGCTTTTCATGCTGCGGGTTCATCGGCAGCCTTCGGCCGACCGGTAAACATTTGAAGATATTGCTCAGCGACCGCCTCAACGGTCAGTGGTGCAGGAGACTGCATGGAAAGTTTTTGGTGGAGCTGGGGATCGTGTGCCGCCGAAATCATCACATTCGCCAGGCTCGAGGGGTCGTTTCGGCGAACATGCAGACCATCGACACCATCCTTCACTGCCTCGGCCATGCCGCCGACACCGCTGGCAATCACAGGTCGCTTGTGCTGTCGTGCTTCTGCAATGACAAGCGGCGCGTTCTCCCACCAGACCGACGGAACCACGACCCAGTCGACGGAAGCCATGAGGTCAGGGACCTCTTGCACCTTGTAAGCTCCCAAACGGGTCACATGTGAGGACGTTTCCTCAAACAGTTGATCCACCCGTTCCACGAACAGCTCATTTTGAAAAGGCGCGGCGCCATGAACGCGCAACTCGAATTCGACGTCCCGTTGGATCAG
This sequence comes from Roseibium sp., assembly GCF_025698965.1. Taxonomy (GTDB): domain Bacteria; phylum Pseudomonadota; class Alphaproteobacteria; order Rhizobiales; family Stappiaceae; genus Roseibium. Next base: position 4,994 of record NZ_JAILWL010000058.1, on the reverse strand, counting down.
CAGCCTGGCGGCTTGAAGCAGAACCTCAATGCCTTTCCAGGGTGTCAGATTGCCGAAATATCCAAAGACGTTCCGAGCACCATTTACCACTGATCGTTCAGGCGCAATTGCAACATCCGGTCGGCCGTTGCGGATCAGTTTCACTTTCTCAGCCGGCAATCCCCAACGGACATAAACGTCCCGCAAGAAGGCACTCGGCGCCACGAACTGGTCGATAGCCCCAAGATGCATCTTGATGAAACGCTCGCGCAATCGAACATCATTGGGTTTGGCGTCCGGCAAACATCGGCACAATCCGCTGCCGCTAAGTGCAGCGCATGGCTCATCCGGGCTCAGCATCAGCACGCCATCATTTGCACAAATCGGATAATAGTCGTGCAATGTCATGACGATCCGGGCGTCTGGTAAGACCCTTCGGATCAAAACCGGCAGTTCTACCCCGAATAACAGCAGATGGTGAATGTGAACGACGTCCGGTCGAAAATTTTCAAGCAGCGCCTGCATGTCCGGAACGAAAGCCCGCAAATCCACCTGGCTCATGTTGAAGCGGTCGAAATGGCCGGCCCACATGAGCAGCTCGTCTCCGCTGTCACTGATCGCCTGAAAGCTGGTGCCGGGATGAGGCTCCCTATGCAGGTGATTGGTCGCGCCGACAAACAGACATTGATGACCAGATTTCCGGTAGGCTCTGGCGAGTTCGCAGGCGACTGTTTCTGTTCCTCCCGGATGCAGGTCCGGATGGTTGTGAGCAAGGACGAGGATCTTCAAGCTCCCCTCCCCCGTGCGGTTTTCACTGCAACGAAAAAGTCCTGATAATGCTGGTTGCCTGTTTTTCCCCGCCAGTGACCAAGCCGTTTCAGAGCGATTTCAAACCCGGCTTCATGAAGTGCATTGTCGAGAAATCCATCGTCGTACGCAACAGCTGCCAGGGGAGCGTCCTGGTTTGCGTACCAGACCGGCCCATCGCCGGCCCGCACAAACTCAACGCGCGGGTCTCGCCCGTCATCATCTGGATTTGCGCCGTCTTCGATCACGAATGCTGACAAGAACAAGCGGCCTCCCAATTCCAGAAGGCGGGAGATCTCGCTAAAGTAAGGTTGAATTTCTTCCGGCGGCAAATGGGTCACGACAGACGTCATGATCGCGAAATCGAAGGATCCGTTTGAAAATGGCAAGGCAATTTCACTGCCGTTGATATAGCCGTCCGGGTTGTAGAGATCGTGCGCAATATCCAGATGCATGAAACGGAAATTCGGATAGGCTGAACCGATATTCCTTGTGCACCATTGAATGCCTGCTGAGGTCGGGTCGAAACCGGCATATTGCCCCGAACCTGGATCAAGATATTGGGTCAATGGAACGGCCATTCGGCCGATGCCGCATCCGACATCGAGGACACGTTCGTTTTCCCTCAATCCACCATAGTCTACGAAATACCCGAGAAACTCGGTACCGATCGTCAGATAATCCCCGTCGCCGACAAAGTTGTTTTCCTGCGGCGGCACCGGCAGAAAGCGGTTGCGCCCGATCATCTTGAGCAGGTCGACGAGGCGTTCCCCTTTGGGCGGGCTGGTATCCACACCCACACGATTTGCGGTTAAAACAGTCGAATTCATCTGATTTCCACCCGGTCAAATGAGCCAATCGATGTCATGAGGTCCGACATGACGTCCTGCCAACGGGTCTGATGAAACCAACGATTGTATTGAGAAGCTACGCCGCGCGTGTAATCGGCATTGCTCTTTATTGAAACTCTTTCAAAATGATAGAGTTCGACATCGCCAATGTAATAGATCTTTCGGTTCAGCTGCCTGACCTTGAGGCAAAGATCACTGTCTTCGTAGTCCCCAATGATATAGTCGGTCGAAAACCCATTTACGGCCTCGAAGTCCGCCCTTGAAACGATCAAACATGCGCCGGTTACACCCGGAACTTCCCGCGATTGGCTGGCAGACTGATACCGTCGGGGGAATCCCTTGAAATAGTGGTGATTGAACCAACGCGCCTTTTCATCCTGAATGAATTTCAGACCGGCATGCTGGATTGCATTGTCCGCATAAAGGAGCTTGGCTCCGACCGCCCCGACACTCTCGTCCATCATCAGACTGGCGCAAAGTTGTTCCAGCCACCCGGAGTTCAAGGGGACAACATCCGAATTGATCATCGCAAGATACCGCCCTCGCGCCTGCTCCGCACCAGCATTGCAGGCAAGCGCGTATCCGGAATTGCGTTCCATCACGATCAATCTGACGGGCAGCCCGTAGAGCAGGTAAAAGCCGGCAAGCAGGTCCTCGACCTGCACTGCCTGTTCAGGTGAGTCCAGAACCAGAATGACTTCGCCGTTTTCAACCAGCCAGCGATCAGCGGCAAATGCCGCCAGCTGCGATTTCAAAAACTCAAGCACCTTGTAAAGCGGAATGACAATCGAAACGATCGGATGTTTCTGCTGCTCACCGATCAAGATTTCCAATGGCTGTCCAGTTGCTTGACATATCCTGTTCTGCAGATCTGAAAACGGGGTAGCAAGACAGGTTTCGATGACCTCATCCGTCGCCTGGCGGGGAGGCACGACCGACAAGGCCTTTGATCTTATTTCGGCAAGGTCGCTCGGTTGCGGCGGCGGCACCAGTATATCGCTGTCACCGGATGCAAGTTTCAACTCGAAACGTGGCTGCAAGTGATGCCGCAGCGATTTTCCGACCGGAGAGAAAGCAACAAATCGCTTGATCCGATACCCTCCCTGGCTTTCCGGCAATACGCCGTCAAATGTATGTAGATCCAGAGGAATACGATCACCCGCACCATCCAGGAGATTGATACCGTCATAGGATCCGCCGGGATCACGCATCCAGCCGCCTGCAAGTACTCCAGCTTCACCTGCAAGTGCGGTTTCAATCGCGCAAAATGGAGACGTGTCTCCGAGGACGCCATGACGACGCGCTGCCAGTGGCTCATTGGTTTGAAGGTCCAGAACGGCTGCACGGCTCGCCGGCGAAAATTCGCCGAAAGTGGAGATCAGATAGTCCCGCAGCTCCGCCGGCTTTCGCGACGCACAAGCCCACCACTGGCTTAAACTCCGGCCACCGTTTTGCAGCTCCAGCCGGCGAATTGCCAGCCCCCAGCTTCCCGAAAGCACCAGATGGCTGTCTTCCGGCAGGCGAGGTAAATCCACTGTTCCAACAAGAAGTCTGCTCTTGCCTTCCGCCGTCAGGACATTGCAAAACGGATCCGTCAGCCGCGTGATACCGTCGCTTCCGATAAGAACTGCGGAGGATATCTCCTGACAATCGCCGTTCAGGATGGTTTCGACGACGCGTTTCGTTCCAACCGATGCCACACAATCGGCAACCGAGGGCGCATCATTTACAGATCGAAGAAGGTCGGTCGCAAAGCCAACGAACCGCCGCGACCGGCCAAGTCGAAATATGCCGGACCAGGTGTTCAGCATGGTGGTAACCAGGACAACACAGGCATTCTGGGTCAGTCCATGCGTCAACGCATAAGGGTCCGCCGCCTGAGGCACCTGACCGGCCTCCAGAACAAGCTCGGCCCCGGAACCAACCACACCGGCGCTCAGCTGCAGATGAAGCGCTTGCTGCTCTTTGACCGAGAAAATCCACAAGAGGCGGGATCGTCCGTCCAGGCGCGGCAATCGAACACTGGCAACAGACTTGAACCGGACGCCGGCTTGCTCCTCAAGCTGCGGCGCCGCGCTCACCGGATGGGGCGGGTCCCAAACGACAAGGCAGACCTCCGGCGCTAGTTGCAGTATTTGGGGGACGTCGAACAACGCCTCGGCACGGGTGCCCACGGTTTCGAGCATGTTACGCCTGGTACTCTTTTACGATGATCAATCGGGCAGTATCAAAGGCAACCCGGGGCAACTCAAAGAGGTTGCCCCGGGTCAACTGCATTAGGAGACGACGATATAGCCGTCAGGATTGTCCTGAAGATCGTCTGTGCTGACATTGTTCAGCGTCACGGTATCGCCATTGCCCAGATCAATGACGGTGTTGTTGCCGACCTGCGTCGCACGTGCGGCAACATCCGCTGAGGACGCGATACCGGTATCGTTGATGTTCGTTGAAATCTGGACCAGGTCTCCGACCTGGAAATCCATCACGATGTCGTTGCCGCCACCGCCGCTGAACACAAACACGTCGTGATCGCCGCCACCAAACATGAGGTCGTTTCCGGCCCCACCGTCGATCACGTCGTTGCCGCCACCGCCAAGGATAATGTCTCCACCTTCGCCGCCGGCAACATAGTCGTCGCCTCTGCCGCCGAAGATGATGTCCCTGTCACCGCCACCAAGGAGCACATCACTCCCGCTGCCGCCGAACATCTTGTCCGCTCCGTCGCCGCCGGCAACGAGGTCATCACCCCGGCCACCGAAGAGGAAATCGTCCCCACCTTCGCCAAGCAAAAGGTCGGAAGACCCAAGTCCAAAAATGAAATCCTGGGCATCCGTGCCTTGCAGGAAATCCTGGAAAGCACTGCCTTCAATTGTGGCCATTGTAAACTCCTGAAGTTCGCCTCACTCAAACTAAGCCCCGGAAACCCGTGGCACGTTGCACCGCACAAGTGAATATATCCCACGGCACAGAAAGCAGAATACACATAATGACGACATACTAAATGGAACAAACATGAAAAAAATAAGGCAATATTTTGTTACGGGAAGTATTTTATACAAACTTTTCTGGAGAATAGTTTTAAATACTTGTATTTTTACTTCTAAATTCGAAATTGTTTACGCCTAATTTAGCTGCAAGGTATCTTGCACCAAATCTAAAATAATGATTTTTATCAACAACTTACTCAAAATCCATCACTTCAAATGCGACTGATGCATCGCAACAAAAATCTCCGTTCAGCAGACACAACGTCGAGGCTCGGCTGTAAAAGTCAGCACGGAACTTCCTGACCTTCGACGCAATTACGGCCTGCGCGCAGACCGTAATTTCGAAGTTCGATACCAATCCCTCCAAACG
>NZ_JAILWL010000579.1 GCF_025698965.1 Roseibium sp. | reverse complement strand
ATCTTCGCATGAAGAATTTCGTCAAGGCCGATCAGTTCCCATACCAATCCGCCCTGGGGTGGGAATATGACAGCGGCGACTATCACACCGCCATGCAGAAAGCGATGGATTCAATCGACTACCGGGAGCTTCGCGCAGAGCAGAAAGCCAAACAGGAAGCCTTCAAACGCGGCGAGACCCGCGAGATCATGGGCATCGGCGTCTCATTCTTCACTGAAATCGTCGGCGCGGGCCCGTCCAAGAATTGCGATATCCTGGGCGTTGCCATGTTCGACAGCGCTGAAATCCGTGTGCACCCGACCGGATCGGTGATCTCCCGCATGGGCACAAAATCCCAGGGCCAGGGGCACGAAACCACCTGGGCGCAGATTATCGCGACGGAAATCGGTATTCCGGCGGCCGACATCATGGTGGAAGAAGGCAATACCGACACCGCACCCTATGGTCTGGGGACTTATGGCTCCCGGTCTACGCCAGTGGCCGGCGCTGCGATTGCACTGGCGGCCCGCAAGATCCGCAACAAGGCGCAGATGATCGCGGCCCATATGCTGGAAGTTTCCGAATATGACCTTGAGTGGGACATTGACGGTTTCCAGGTGAAGGGTAATCCGCAGGCGCGCAAATCCATGAAGGAGATTGCCTGGGCTGCCTATCATGCGCCACCACCGAACATGGAACCGGGTCTTGAAGCCGTCAGCTATTACGACCCACCCAACATGACTTACCCGTTCGGGGCATATTTCTGCGTCATGGACATCGACGTCGATACCGGTGTCGCCAAGACACGGCGTTTCTATGCGCTGGATGATTGTGGTACCCGCATCAACCCGATGATCATTGAAGGCCAAGTGCATGGCGGTCTGACGGAAGCGTTTGCCATCGCAATGGGTCAGGAGATCCGTTACGACGAAATGGGCAACGTCCTCGGGGCATCCTTCATGGATTTCTTCATTCCGACCGCGGTTGAGACCCCGCATTGGGAAACCGACTACACGGAAACCCCGAGCCCGCATCATCCGATCGGAGCCAAGGGTGTCGGCGAAAGCCCGAATGTCGGCGGTGTGCCGGCCTTTTCCAACGCGGTCAATGATGCGTTCCAGTTCCTGGGCAGCACGCATATCCAGATGCCGCATGATGCCTGGCGCATCTGGCAAGCCGCCAAGGACCTTGGCGCCCACCGCTGATTTGTGACTGAAGTCGCGTGCTCTGCCCGCGGCTCCTGTCCGTTTCAGGATCCGCGTGCGGCATAGGCCTGCACATAGTACCGACCCATCACTGATGCGAACCGGATGAGCAAGACCAGAGACCAATTGTCAAAAGCACTGTCCGAAACCGGTTATGTGGCCGATGAAGGCCTGGCAACCGCGCTGCTGCTGACCGAGATGCTGAACCGACCGCTGCTTCTGGAGGGAGAGGCCGGTGTCGGCAAGACCGAAGTTGCCAAGGCGCTTGCAAAACTGGAAAAATCCGACCTAATCCGACTGCAATGTTACGAAGGTCTTGATCGGTCCGACGCCATTTATGAATGGAACTACCAGCGCCAGCTACTTGCCATCAAGGCACGTGAAGGCAGCGGTGAAGACGCCGAGACCGTTGAAGAAGCCGTCTTTTCCGAAAAATACCTGCTCGAGCGCCCTCTCCTTGCCGCCATCCGGCAGAATAAACCTCCCGTCCTTCTGATTGACGAGGTTGACCGGGCGGATGAGGAATTTGAAGCCTTTCTCCTGGAAATTCTCTCCGATTATCAGGTCTCCATTCCAGAGCTTGGCACTGTTGAAGCCACCAGTATCCCGCGTGTGGTGCTGACTTCCAACGGCACGCGCGAGCTTTCAGATGCCTTGCGGCGCCGGTGTCTCTATCATTATGTCGACTATCCCAACGCTGACCGGGAGGCACGCATTCTGCTTTCTCGGGTTCCAGGCCTTGATGCAGCGCTTGCGCTGCAGATTGCGGAAATGATGGGCAAGCTGCGCAAGCAGGATCTCACCAAGGTCCCAGGCGTTGCCGAAACCATTGACTGGGCGGCGGCTCTTGTCGGTCTCGGCACAAAAAACCTGCAGGAAAGCCGCGAACTTGTTTACGACACGCTCGTGTGTGTTCTGAAAACACGTGAAGACCAGGCACGCGTCACGCGAGAAGTGACCGATCGTCTTTTGGGACAGGTGGCCTGATCCCATGGTCACCGAACCCATAGCAACCCGGGATGATATCGGAGCAGCCCTACGCCTGCGGCTGACAGGGTTCGTTCAATCACTAAGGGACAGCGGTTTCAAGGTCGGGCTGGCGGAAACCAACGATGCCCTGGCCTTGGTGTGTTCACCATTGTCCAAACGACCCCATAGTCTGAAAAGTGCCTTGCGAGCCCTTTTTTGCGGACGGTTGTCGGACTGGAAGAAATTTGACGAACTGTTCGACGCCTACTGGTTGGGCAAAGGGGTCAAAACCGGCATCAAGGTCTCCGGAACAAGTTCAAAAAAGAGCATGAAGACCATCCGTGAACTCATGGATGCGCAAGGCTCCCGCCAGGACACGATTGCCGGAGACGTCGAACGTCAACCCGGCGAAGAAGACGAGGCGACAGGTGACAAGCCTTCCGGTCGCCGAGAGGGTGCCAGCATCGCGGAGAATCTTGGATCGGTCGATTTCCGCAATCTTCACGATCCCGAAGCTTTGGCCAAGGCACACGAATTGGCCGAACAGCTTGCCCGAACCATGCGTGTGCGCCTGACACGCCGTGACCGGCAAAAGCGCAAGGGTCCTCGCCTTGATCTTCGCCGTACTATCCGGCATTCGATCGCTCATGGCGGCACGCCCATCGAGCTGATCCGAAAAGGTCCGCGCGAACGGCAGTTACGGCTTGTGATCCTGCTGGATGCTTCCGGTTCCATGAACAATTACACCGCCGTCTTCACGCGCTTTGTCCACGGTATTCTGGACAATTTCCGCGAGGCCGAAGCGTTCCTGTTCCACACCCGTCTGGTCCATGTCTCGTCCGCCCTGTCTGAACGCGATGCGGCCCGTGCGCTTGACCGAATGGGTCTGATGGCCCAGGGCATCGGCGGAGGAACGAAGATCGCTGAAGCACTGGCAGATTTCAATCGCTGGCATGCATCGCGGGTTATTCATTCGCGCACCTGCGTCATGATCCTGTCCGACGGCTACGATACCGGCAGGCCGAAAGAACTGGCCGACGAGATGGCGCGATTGCGACGCCGCTGCAAGCGCATTGTCTGGCTAAATCCGCTGATCGGCTGGGAAGGGTATGAACCGACAACAGGTGGCATGCAGGCAGCCCTTCCGCATGTCGACCTGTTCGCGCCGGCCCACAATCTCGACAGTCTGGCTGCCCTTGAACCCTATCTTGCGCGCCTGTAACGCCATGGGAGACGCTCCGATGAAACATATCGCCAATCCCACGGAACATTCCGGTGCTTGTCCGGAGCTGACAAGCGATCTGCATCCACTGATGAGCCGATTGCAGGACGCCAGTGAACCCTTTGCCCTTGCAACGGTGGTCCGGACAATTTCCGTGACCGCGGCAAAAGCAGGTGCAAAAGCGGTTATCGCGCGGGACGGATCGATCGTTGGAGGCTGGATCGGCGGGGGATGTGCCCGCGCCGCAGTGATCAAGGCCGCAATGGCCGCCTTGGAGGATGGCGAGACACGTCTGATT
>NZ_JAILWL010000578.1 GCF_025698965.1 Roseibium sp. | reverse complement strand
GACCAGCAGAAGGACGATGATGTTGCTCAAAAGAAATGGAAAGATCGCCCGAACCACCGGCGTCAGGGGAAGGCGGGCGATACCGGAGCAGACGAAAAGACAAACGCCGACGGGAGGCGTCGTAAGGCCAATCATCAGGTTCAGAACGGCAAAGGTTGCAAAATGCAGGGGCTCGATGCCAACAGCTTCGGCGAGCGAGAGAAGCGGAACAAACAGAATGATCAGCGCCGCAATCGTTTCCATGAACATGCCGACAAAAAGCAGCAGCAGATTGATGATCAGAATGACGAAGATGCGATTGTCGGTGATCGACAGAACTGAACTGGCAATCGCCTGCGGAATGCGCTCCGACACAAGGATCCAGCCAAACACGTTTGCAAGTCCAACCAGAGCCAGAATGGATGCCGCCGAAACCGCACTGTCGACAATGATTTTGGGAACCTTTTTCAGGGGCAGTTCCCTATAAATAAACGCGCCGACAATGAAGGCATAAACGCTTGCGACCACAGCGGTTTCTGTTGGGGTGGCGATGCCACTCAGAAGACCGTAGATGATGATGCCGGTCATCGCGAGCGCCCAGAAGGCGTTGCCGAAGGACCGGGATAGTTCACTCACACCGCGCCATGGCTCCCGGGGAAAGTTCTTGCGCCGGGCAATGACATAGCAGGTGATCATCATGGCAAGGCCCATCAAAAGCCCCGGTATCGCACCTGCCATGAACATCTTGCCGACGGAGATTCCGCTAAGCGCTCCGACGATGATCATCGGAACGCTGGGCGGGATGATCGGTCCGACGGTTGAGGAGGCAGCAGTTACCGCAGCGGAAAAATCGGCCGGATATCCGGCCTTTTTCATGCCGGGAATCATCACGCCGCCGATGGATGCGGCATCGGCGACAGCTGTGCCCGTGATCCCGCCAAACAGCATGGAAGAGCCGATGTTGGTCAGTCCCAGACCACCCCGGATCCAGCCGACCAGCGCATTGGCAAAGCGGATGATGCGCTCGGTGATGCCGCCATTGTTCATCAGGTTGCCGGCCAGGATGAAACCGGGAATACTCAGGAGAACAAAGACGTCGATGCCGGCATAGACCTTCTGCGGAATTACGACCAGCGGAATACCCGAGAGCAGCAGATAGCTGAGAGATGACAGACCGAGGGCAATGGCAACCGGGATGCCGATCACGAGCGATCCGATGAAGACAATAAAAAGAACCAGGACTTCCACGTGTCAGCTCTCCTGTTCGTGGGGACTGTCATCCTTCGACAAAAGCGTGAGCGCCGTGCGCGCCAGCGCGAAGACGAACAGCAAAGCGAACAGAAGAAAGACGCTGAAATGGATGAAGGCCATTTGAAGGCCCATTGCCGGTGATTTCTGCAACAGCCCGATCTGGACGTATTTCCACGCTCCCGGGAGCAATATCGCTGCGAGGAACGCCGTTGCCAGTGACGCCACGACGCGCAAAACACGAGGCCAGGGGTCCGGCAGTGCGTCACAGATGATATCGACATTCACCAGATCGCCGCTCAGAAGTCCGAGACCGACACCAAGCGCAGTCATGTAAATAAGCGCGAAGCGGGTGAGTTCTTCCGTCCAGACCGGGGAGTTGCCGATGGTGCGACCCAGAACCTGAGTAAGAACTGCCAGGATCAGAACCATGAACGCGACGAAAACGCCTGTGCGGCAGATCACGTCGAGGCCACGGTAGATTTTCAGAAAAAAAATCATGGATAGTCCCATAAAGAGCCCGCCGCAGGACACTTGCCGGCGGCGGGAAGGTTGGGGGAGGATCCTATTTCTGGCTGTTGAAGAGATTTTCCACGATCGGCTTGATCTCATCATTCACATTGGCGAGCACCGCGTCCTTGGCGGCTGCCGCATACGCCGCGCCGTCAACCTCGACGAAGGTCATGCCCTTGCCTTCAAGATAGGCCCGATCTTCGGCAAGGCTGGCTTCCAGAAGACCGCGCTCATAGGCCTGTGCCCGTTTGGCGGCTTCCAGAACATGAGCCTGGTCCTCGGGGCTGAGAGACTGCCAGGTGGATTCTGAAATTGTCAGGTAGATCCAGGACCGCACATGCTGGGTCAGGTTCACGTGAGACTGAACTTCGTCGAAATTGGCGGAACGGATCAGAGCCAGCGGGTTTTCCTGGGCTCCGATAGTGCCGTTCTGCAGGCTGGTGAAGACTTCGGAAAAGGCCATTGGTGTCGGCGCCGCGCCAAGCGCTTTCCAGACATCGACAAAAAGCGGCACGTTCGGAACGCGCATCTTCAACCCTTCCAGATTGTCCGGCGAAGCAATTGCTCGATTGGAAGTCAGATTGCGCGGACCACGGGCGAAATAGGCAATCGGGCGGATCTGGGCTTTCTCGACGATCTGGGCTTCGATCTGATCACCGATTTCTCCGCTGGCAACTTCGTCCATATGTTCAGTGGAGGCATAGGCATAAGGAACAGCCAGGAGGGCCGCCATTGGTGCCCAGTTTTGCAGGCTTTCCCCGGTGATGGTCATGTCGACCGTGCCGAGTTGCATTCCGTTGATGAGGTCGATTTCCTTGCCGAGTGACTCGTTCGGATAAACCTCGACGGCGATGCGCCCGTCGGTCAGAGTAGACAGTTCCTCGCCGAATTTGACGGCTGCCTTGTGCCAGGCATTCTGCTCATTCGCCAGGTGGCCCAGCTTCAGGGTCGCGTCTTGCGCCATTGCGACCCCGGCTGCCAGCTGCGAAACGATGCAGGCTGCAAGGATTTTCCTTAGTCCGTATGCCATATTCTCACTCCCAAATGGACGGTGCTCCTTCAGTCGCCAGATCCTCGCAGCGATCGAAATACACCTGATTTTTCTGAATGATCTGGGGCAGAGTCTTGAGGATCTCGTTCAGATGCCTGCGCATGGCCCGGGAGGCTGCGTCCGGACTTCCTGCTTCGATCTGATCGACAATGGCCGTGTGCTGTTCGATCAACGTGTCAATCGGGAAAAGCTCGAAGCTCAGGAACCGGACCCGGTCCATCTGGCTCTTCAGCCCTTCCACGAATTGCCAGGCAACGTCCTTTCCAGCCGCTTCTGCAAGAGTGCGGTGGAACTTCTCATCTTCGTTGATGAAGTCCGGAGAGGACGTCTTGCCGATCTTGATCTGGCGCTGCAACTGCGCACGCAGTTCCTTCACCAGGGCCGGGTCCGGATTTTGAGCGAGCAGCCGCACGATGTCGGCCTCGACCGCTTCCCGAACGAACCGCGATTGCAGGACGGTCGGATAATCGATCTTGGTGACAAGAGTGCTGCGCTGCGGCCGGATCAGGATCAGTCCTTCCTCGGCCAGCTTTATGAACGCTTCACGAACCGGTTGCCGGCTGATGCCATAGCTTTTGGCGATCTCTGCCTCGGACAGTTTGCTGCCCGGCGGGAGGTCATTCTTGACAATGCGCTCACGCAATATGCGCCGCATCTGCGGAGCAATTGCTGCCGTATCATCAAGAATTGAATCTATTGCGACTTCGTTTTGCACGAATAGTCCTCCCAGGTCTCTTATCTGCCATACTGCCATACTAGTCAACATTTATTTGACAAGCGGCCACCAACCCTTCAAAACGAATGGAAAGCGTGTCCAACGTATAGGAGGGAATGGAGTTGCGCGAAACATGGAGATGGTTCGGTCCTAAGGATCTGGTTTCGCTGGACGATAT
>NZ_JAILWL010000577.1 GCF_025698965.1 Roseibium sp. | reverse complement strand
GACGAACTGCAACTCAAATCGTGATGCTCTGAACGGGATAATCGCAACCGGCAGATCCGATGCTGGACGCCCCCACCACCAATCGCTCCTGTTTGTGGGGTTGGGAGAGACTGAAGGTTGGGGCGTCTCGACCGTAGAGACCAAATGGTGCCGAGACCTTGAAGCGTGTTCAGAGCCCGAGCATCTTGCGGATCTGTTCCTGGTCCGTATCTCCACCGGCAAAATCGTCGAAGGCCTTGTCGGTGACTTCGATGATGTGGCTGTCAATAAAGGGAGCTCCTTCGGCGGCGCCCTGTTCCGGCGATTTCAGACAGCATTCCCATTCCAGAACGGCCCAGCTGTCATAACCGTATTGCGCCAGCTTGGAAAAAATGCCGGAGAAATCGACCTGGCCATCTCCCAGAGACCGGAAACGTCCAGCGCGATTAACCCAGCTTTGGTAACCGGAATAAACACCCTGGCGTCCGTCAGGATTAAATTCAGCATCCTTCACGTGGTATGCACAGATGCGCTCGTGATAGATGTCGATAAAGGCAAGATAGTCCATCTGCTGAAGGAGAAAATGCGACGGATCGTAGTTGATCTGGCAGCGCTGGTGTCCGCCAAGCGCATCAAGAAACATCTCGAAGGTGGCCCCGTCAAAGACATCTTCCCCCGGATGAATTTCGTAACCGACATCAACACCGTGATCCTCATAGACATCAAGGATCGGTTTCCAGCGTTTTGCCAGTTCCGAAAAGGCTTCCTCTATGAGACCGGCCGGCCGCTGCGGCCACGGATAGAGATAGGGAAAGGCGAGAGAGCCGGTAAAGCTGACGGATGTGTTCAACCCGAGATTCCGGCTTGCCTTGGCGGCCTTCTTCATCTGGTCGACCGCCCATTCCTGCCGGGCTTGCGGATTGCCGTGCAGATGTTCCGGGGCAAAGCCGTCAAACGCCAGGTCATAGGCAGGATGAACCGCGACAAGCTGACCTTGCAGATGGGTTGAAAGCTCGGTGATCTCGACACCGGCGTCAGAGCAGATACTCTTGATCTCATCGCAATAGATCTGGCTTTCAGCCGCCGTGTCGAGATCGAACAGGCGGCCGTCAAAAGTCGGGATTTGAATGCCTTTGTAACCGAGATCCGCTGCCCATTTTGCAATGGAGGGCAGCGAATTGAACGGTGCCTCATCGCCCGCAAACTGGGCAAGAAAAATTGCAGGTCCCTTGATCAGTCCGGCCATGAGGTACTCCTTTAATCAGATGAAATGTGTTCAATTGAGGTCATTTGCGCGAGGGTCCCTTGCGTTCGGCGGACGCCGCCCACAGGTTGACATCCGCCTCGCGGGTGGTTTCCTCGATTTCAGTCAGTTCGGCATCGGTAAAGTCGAGATTGGCAACGGCGCCGACGCAACCTTCAACCTGTTCTTTCCTGCTGGCACCGATAAGTGCAGTTGTCACGCGGCCACCGCGCAGCACCCAGGCAAGCGCCATTTGGGCCAGAGTCTGTCCGCGTCTGCGTGCAATGTCGTTGAGCTTCCCGATCGTCTCCAGATTCTCTTGCGACAGGAACTGGTTTTGCAGCGACTTGCCCTGGGTTGCCCGGCTGCCTTCCGGAATACCTTTCAGGTATTTGTCGGTCAGCATGCCCTGAGCCAACGGCGAAAAGGCAATTGACCCGATTCCAAGATCGTCCAGAGTGTCCAGCAGGCCATCTTCTTCCACCCAGCGATTGATCATCGAATAGCTCGGCTGGTGGATCAGGCAAGGTGTGCCGAGGTCCTTCAGGATCGCCACAGCCTCGCGCGTCCGCTGTGAATTGTAGGAAGAGATGCCGACATAAAGCGCTCGCCCGGAGCGGACGATATGGTCGAGCGCCATCATCGTTTCCTCGAGCGGTGTATCCGGGTCGAAACGGTGGGAATAAAAGATATCGACATAGTCGAGCCCCATCCGTTTCAAGGACTGATCGCAGGACGCGATCAGGTATTTGCGGCTGCCCCACTCGCCATACGGACCGGGCCACATTTCGTAGCCGGCCTTGGATGAAATGATCATTTCGTCCCGATAGGGAGCGAAATCGGTGCGCAGCAATTCCCCGAACGCGGACTCTGCCGCGCCCGGCTTCGGACCGTAATTGTTGGCCAGATCGAAATGGGTGATCCCCAGATCTAATGCGGTTCGGGCGATTTCACGCTTGCGTTCATGCGGCGTGTCGTCACCGAAATTGTGCCAGAGGCCGAGCGAGATGACCGGGAGTTTAAGTCCCGATCGTCCGCAACGGCGGTATTCCATCGTGTCGTAACGCGTGTCAGCAGCCGTCCAGGTCATCATGTCTCCGATTGTGCCAGAAGGTCCTTCGCTGCTTGTGGGCCAAGAGCTAGAGGACGTTCGCATGTGGTGAGAATGTCCTTGTACTGCCCGGTCTCGCCGGATGCGAGGATTGATGTCATCACATCCACGACATGAAGGGAGAATTCGAGCGAGCACCGGTGCGGACGTCCCTCGAGAATGGCCTGGGCCATATCCGCAAGACCTGCGGTTCTATAGTTGGCGTGGCTGCCGTCATTGGCCTTGGAGAAAGGGTGATCCCAGTTCTCCGAGACATTGACGAAGCTGCTCTTGTCCGTCAGGCGCACTTCTCCGCCGAAGAAGTTCGGATCCGGCACATGCAGCGTACCCTGTTGACCGTACAGTTCCATGTTGGAATGTCCGTGCTGCCAGACGTCCCAGCTGGCGCAATAGGTGACCTGCGCTCCGGACTGAAACTTCATCACCGCATGGATCGTTGTCGGTGTTTCGACCTTGATCTTTTCTCCGAAGCGCGGTTGCGACGTGATGGTGCGATACTCGGATCCGGACGAACTCATTGCCGTGACCCGATCGACCGGGCCAAGGAGTTGCACGAGGTTGGAGATGTAGTAGGGGCCAAGATCCAGGATCGGTCCACCACCCGGCTGGAAGAAGAAGTCCGGGTTGGGATGCCACATTTCCATGCCCGGGCTCTGCACAAAACAGGTTCCCGACGTCACCCGGCCCACCGCATCGGTATCGACAAGATACCGGGCAAGCTGGTGCGCCCCACCCATGAACGTGTCCGGTGCCGAGCCGACCCGCAGCCCCTTTGCGGCCGCTATCTCGGCAAGCGCCTGGCCTTCTTCGACGCTGAGGACGAACGGTTTTTCCGAATAGACGTGTTTGCCTGCCTCCAGAATTGATTTTGAAACCTCGAAATGGGCGGACGGGATGGTCAGGTTGACGACGATGTCGATGTCGTCTGCTGCCAAAAGACCGTCGATGGTTTCAGCCCGCAGCTTGAATTCTTCGGCACGAGCCTTCGCCGCTGCTTCGTTGATATCGGCACAGGCACGAACCTCGATGCCGCGAAACAGCGGCGCAAGGCGCATATAGGCAGCCGAGATGTTGCCGCATCCCAGGATGCCGATCCCAAGTGTCTTACTCATTGTGTGTCCTTAATAAGTACGGAAAGCTTCGATTGAGCGTGTCGCAAAACGGTCAAAGTCGGACGGCTTGTCATGTTCAAGCACAAACAGGTCGACGCCGATATTGCGCAAGGCGGCCATCAGGCCTTTCCAGTCCATGACGCCGTGACCGACATCGGCCCAGCCATCCTCGTCGAGGCATTCCCCTTCCGGTGCGATGTCCTTCACATGGGCGGCCGTAATGCGGTCGCCATAGCGCTCGATCCAGGCCATCG
>NZ_JAILWL010000576.1 GCF_025698965.1 Roseibium sp. | reverse complement strand
AACAGCAGCTCTGCCTCGTAGACAGGACCGGTATAATATTCCAGGCCGCGAACCACGGACGGGTCGATCTTGATGCGGTCCTCGCCATAACCACCAGCCTTTATCAAGCTTTGGATACTGTTCAGTTCGTTGAAGCCAGATAAATACGTCTCATTTAGTTCAAGAGCTTCGCTCAATTCTGCAACGCGAGAATCTATTGGGCTACCGCTCACAAAAGGTTCGTTCAAAAACCGAGATACTAAGAAATCAATTTCACTTTGCTCAAGTGCAGCGCCCTTGGTAAAATCACCGCTCTCGTCTTTCCGGCCTTCGCCAAGCAAGAGACGAACACCTTCGATCCCGAACTTGTCGAGCTTGTCGATGGCACGCAGTACCGTCAGCCGTCGCTCGGCCTGTTCCTCGCCACCGAGTCCGACCGTCTCCAGAACACCATCCAGAACCTTGCGGTTGTTGACGCGGATCACGTAGTCGCCGCGTGGAATGCCGAGCGCTTCCATCGTGTCGGCCATCATCATGCACATTTCAGCGTCTGCTTGTACGCCCGGTGCGCCGACCGTGTCTGCGTCAAACTGCATGAACTGGCGGAAACGTCCGGGCCCGGGCTTTTCATTACGGAACACCCAGCCTGCACGGTAGGTGCGATAGGGAAGCTGGATCTCGTTGATGTTTTCCGAAACATGGCGGGCAAGCGGTGCGGTCAGGTCGTAACGCAGGCTCATCCACTGTTCGTCATCGTCCTGAACCGAAAACACACCGGCATTCGGCCGATCCGTGTCGGGAAGGAATTTACCGAGGCAATCGGTGTATTCGAAGGCAGGTGTTTCGACAGGGTCGAAACCATAGCGCTCATAAACCGAGCGGATCTTGCCGATCATCTCGTCGGTTGCGCGGATGTCTCCGGCAGAGCGGTCAACGAAGCCCCGCGGCAGCCGGGCCTTCAGTTTGTTCGGTTTTTTGGCCATAAGGTCCTTGGATCCTGGCGAGTTCCTGGCCGATTGCGATCGGAATTGAGCGGCAAAGGGCGCTGAGATTGTTGCGGTTGTCCTAGACGAAACAGGTCCTGAGGGCAAGGTTCACGAGCCGCCCGGGCGCTTCGGGGCTGTGTTGTTGAATTTCAACGAGAAAAAGAAAGCCCGACGAACGCCTTGTTTGCATCACAGTTGGCGTTAAAAGGGGCGCCAGACAAATGAGGTCTTCGGGCAAGATCCGGCGCAGTTTCGCATGTGGACCGGGCGGCCGTCCCGGTAAAACCTTCAGTGTCTTTTCTTGTATTTAACTTCTTGCAGGCTAATGTCCGCACGGTTTCAGGAGGTTGAGGCCTGACCATCACATAAAGGTCAGGTGTCATGAGGCGGATGAAGGTTCACGATGAACGGTGCAGTCGGTGTGACGGTGAGTGAGATTGGAACACAAGAGATGGATGCTCAGAATGTTCCGGCGGGAAAGTCCGCCGAACTCAGTGTGATCCTGCCAAGCTTCAACGAAGCCAAGAATATCCCGATCCTTGTCGGCCTCCTTGACACGGCCCTCAAAGGCATCAACTGGGAAGCCATCGTCGTCGATGACAATTCGCCTGATGGAACGACTGAAGTGGCACGTGCGATCGCTGAAAGCGATCCGCGTATCCGGGTCATCCGCCGCATTGGCCGCCGTGGTCTGTCCGGGGCCTGTATTGAAGGTATTCTGGCCTCGTCAGCCCCTTATGTCGCCGTCATGGATGCGGACCTGCAGCATGATGAAACCCTGCTGCCGAAAATGCTGGATGAATTGAAATCCGATGACACGGACCTGGTGGTCGCAAGCCGCAAGGTTGAAGGTGGTACCGTCGGTGAGGGCCTTTCCGCCATTCGGGCCTGGGGTTCCAATGTCGCTAACGGATTGGCGCAAAAGCTGCTGAATGTGACTTTGACAGATCCGATGAGCGGGTTTTTCATGGTGCGCCGGGAAAAGGCGGAAGCGCTTGCTTCAAGGCTGTCACCGCAGGGTTTCAAAATCCTTCTGGATCTTGTTTCCAGCGCCAGCGGTACGCTGAAAATCAAGGAGCTGCCCTTTACCTTCCGCGAGCGACAGCATGGTGAGAGCAAGCTCGATACGCTGGTCACCTTGGACTATTTTGGCCTGTTGCTCGCCAAGTATTTCGGCGATGTGGTTTCCGTCCGTTTCCTGATGTTCGGTCTTGTAGGCGCCAGCGGACTTGTCGTGCACCTGGCCGCATTGCGGATGTTCCTTTTGGGCGGACTGGAATTCAATCTGGCGCAGACGGCGGCGTCGTTTGTCGCCATGACGTCGAATTTCTTCCTCAACAACCAGCTCACCTACCGGGATCGTCGGTTGCGTGGTCTGCAGGCGATGGTCGGCCTGCTGACCTTCTATGCCGTGTGTTCGGTCGGCGTTCTGGCCAATGTCGGCGTTGCCAATCTCATTTATCTGGATCCGTCCTACTGGTGGTTCGCGGGAACGGCCGGTGCGGTGATGGGAGCGGTCTGGAATTATGCCGCCAGCTCCGCACTGACATGGCGGAAGTCTTGAGGGTCAAACCGTGGAAGCCGATCCGAAGACTGAAGAGCTGCCTTTCTTTTTGCGGCCCGCCGGGCTGATTCTGGTCGTCGGCTTGCTGACGGCACTCAAGGTTTTTGTTGCGGGCAATGCGCATTTTGTCGAGGATGAAGCGTACTATCGCCTTTGGGGACTTTACCCGGCTCTGAGCTATTACGACCACCCGCCGATGATCGGCTGGTGGATTGCCGCGGGTCAGGCGGTCTTCGGTGACACGATCTTTGCCGTCCGTGCAGTTGTGATTCTGACCGGGGTCTTTGGATCCCTCGCCCTGTGGCGAACCGCATCAATATTGTTCAACCAGACGGTTGCAGGATGGGCGGTTCTTTTTCTCAATGCCAGCCTGCTTGTCGGGATCGGCGGTATTCTGGCGACGCCGGACGCGCCCTCCGTGTTCTTCTGGGGGCTTGGTCTCTGGGCGCTTGCCGAATTGTGCCACTCGAAAAACGCCAACTGGTGGCTGGTTGTCGGATTGATGGCAGGGTGCGGCCTGCTGGCCAAATACTCGCTTCTGTTCCTAGGGGCCGGAATTGTGCTGTGGCTGCTTTGGGTACCGGAAGCGCGGCGCTGGTGGGGCACCTGGCAGCTCTGGGCAGGGGGCGCAATCGCGCTTCTGCTGTTTGCACCTGTGCTCTACTGGAACCACATCCATGACTGGGTGAGCTTTTACAAGCAATTCGGGCGCGCCGGGAGCGGCGGTTACACGACCAAGTACATTTTCGAATTTCTTGGTGCCCTGATCGGACTTCTCAATCCGTTGATCGCTGTTCTTGCCGCGCTTGGCATCGGCATGTCGTTCAAGGGGCTGCGTGAACGAAAGACTGTTGCCTCTCTTCTGTTTCTGACAGCGCTGCCTTTCATTACGTATCTTCTCTATCACTCGCTGCACGCGCGGGTGCAGGCTAACTGGCCGGCACCGCTTTTTCCGACATTTGCAATGTTCGCAGCAGTCTATGTTGCCGGGCTTGGTGTTGAGCAGCGGATCTGGCGGCGTATTGCGGCCGCGGGTGTCATTCTCGGATTTGTGATCGCCGTTCTGGTCCAGTTTCATGCCGTATCGCCATTCACCGGGCAATTTGCTCGCAAGGATCCGACATTTCAATTGCGTGGGTGGCCTGAAATCGGTGAGGCGGTCAGACAGTTCGC
>NZ_JAILWL010000575.1 GCF_025698965.1 Roseibium sp. | reverse complement strand
CCGTCGCTCCGCCTGGCTCAGCATCGACTTGACGCCGAAGACCTGTTGGTAGCGGGCGGCGATCTTGCCGACCTTCTGGTCGAACAGCAGGAAATAGCGGATGAACTCCAGCAACCTGTCGGGCTGAAGCAGACTGGTGATCAGCGTGTCCTGTTCCGTTGCCAGGATCGGGCGAGACCAGAGCTGTTCGAAGTAGTCCCGGATGTATTTCGGCCGCTGGGCGAAGAGAGTGTCCTTTGCCGTAGGAGAGAGCGACGCATTGACGATCCCGGTAACCTCTTTCTCCGAGATCTCTTCCTCCCGCCATGCCGCCCAGAATTTTTTCGGGGTTCCTGTCGTTGCATAGCGACCGGTCTCGCCCGAGATGGAGAACAAAAGTTGTGCATAGGCATAGAGCAGAGGGATGCCGCCGGTCTTCTGATTGCGAAGATGCTGGGAGATGCCTTCGTCGACGGTGGGCTTGCCGGTTTTGCTGCTGACAGGCCGCTTGGCTTCGATCACCACAAGCGGTAGCCCGTTGACGTAGAGCACGATGTCAGGCCGGTAGGTGCCCTGGGCTCCGTCCCGTTCGATACTCAGTTCCTCGGTAACCTCCAGCCGGTTGGCGGATGGGGTTTCGAAGTCGAGCAGAGGGATGGTGAAAGACTGCCGCTGACCGTCCGGCATGTGCTCGGTGACCGTGACCCCATAGACCAGCAGCTTGTAGAGTTTCTCGTTGGCGGACTTAAGACCCTCGTTCAGTCCGGTGTTGGAGGCGGCCTTCAGGACCTGCTGGATACCGCCCGAGGAGAGGCTGTGGCGTGTACCCTTATAGGTGTAGCGATAGGCCTCCAGCCAGCTCCTGAGGGCATCCTCAAGCAGGACTGAACGCTCACCGCCGCGCCTCCGAAGGCAAACTTCAGGAGAGACATAGGACCAGCCGAGCTTCATCAGCAGTGCCAGCGCCGGGATCTTGGCTTGGGCCTCTTCACTGGAGTTTGGGCGGTTGTGCTGGTTCATCTCAAGCCACTGGAGATCCTGCGGGGGGCATCAAATCAATGACTTACTATCAAACGAATGCGTATGCGCTTGCAAGTTTAGATTTCATCCGAGTTGCAACCCACAGGACTCAGTCCTCGATCACCTCGTAGGGCCAGTCGAAGTGAGAATAGAGGAACGGCTTCCCGCCTTCCCTGTTGGTTTCTTTGGCGTAGATCCTGAAACGAGTGCCGACAGGATACTCCTTCCGCATCTTGCGAGAGCACTCGACGTCCATTGTCGTCGGGAATGGTTGGCCCTTGACGGGACGAACGTGGATCAGCGAGCTTTTGCCTGGTTTCCGTCCAGAGTAGGTCTCAACGATGACTTGTTGGTACTGTGACCATGGTTTGCTCACACCGTCACCCTCCGCTTGCCGGTCAGAAGTTGCTGCATTAGCGCTTGTTTTTCGGTTTTTAGAAGCGAGAGCTGCTTTGAATAACTTGAGCATGCATCAGCGCAACAACCAAAAACTGCCGCTAACTCTTTTTGCTCTTCAATGGGTGGAACTCTTATTTTCAAGGATCGTGCGTTTTTCAGTCCAATAAAAGGTTGGGCTCCACCAGATATCGGCCAGACATTTGGATCGTTGAGGATGAAATACAAGAAGTCTGTGTTCGACTTACCTTCAACCGCAATGATCGTTATCGTGTTTTTGATTGCCGTCCATTCGTCTCGAGCGAGAAAACAGCGACCACATCTGGCGCCTATAGCCGACAACACAATTCCTGGGCCAAAGTGCTCAGCATCGGCTACAAATCCATCGCGACCGGATGCGCTATAGGCTGACGCTCCACTTTCGACGTAGGATGCTTTGGTGAGGCTTGTATTGCCCCAGTTCACTTCTGCGATTTGGCCAAGGTTAGTTTGTTGCCATTCCTCCTCGAACCCCTTCAGTTGCCGTTTGCCAGTCAGCAATTGCTGCATGAGGGCTTTCTTTTGGGCTTCGGCGTTGGCAAGCAGCTTCTCGGTTGTCTCAATGGCCTTATCCCAAGTTGATAGTATCTCTGCGATCTTTTTCTGTTCGGGGAGCGGTGGAATATTGATAGGCAGTGTCTTCAGTAGCGCGGTATCAAGTCGTCCGGTTCCGTGATTGGCCGTATTCACCAGGCCCATTAGTTCAAGCTTCTTGCCGACTAGAAGATAGGAAAGGAACAGCGGATGAACGTTGGGCCTAACCACCAAGGCCTTAATGTCCTGATTGAATGCGAGACGCTTGGTTACAATGCCAATAGGCACATCCTTGAGAAGGGTCATTCCTCGGACCAGTACGAGGATGTTATTTGGATCAGCAAGCTTTGCGGCTGCCGATCCTGTTGCCGTCAGATGATCCTGAGCATCTGAAATCCGATGGGTTTTGAGATCTTTGGCGGAGACCCATGGCAGGTCTCCCCCCCAATAATCTGGACGCTGCTTACTTGGGGTTCCTCCGGATACAAACGTGGCACAATCACCCAGGGAGCTTTTTTGCCATCCCTCAGGAACCATAGCCAAGCTCCCTCAGGTATCCGTCCATCCTGGCTTCCAGCTCGGCCATCTCCGCCTTTAGGGTCTCTCGTTCCTGCCGAACCGCCATCAGGTCGATCTCGTCCTCTTCCTCGAAAGTATCCACATAGCGCGGAATGTTGAGGTTGAAGTCGTTCTCGCGGATCTCATCCAAGCTGGTGAGCTTGGCGTATTTGTCGAAGCTCTCCCGATCATCGAAGGTGGCGAAGATCTTGTCGATCTGCTCGTCCCCCAGCCGGTTCTGGTTGCTGCCCTCTATGAATTCCCGCGAGGCATCAATGAAAAGCACCTTGTCGTCGGCCTTCTTCTTTCTGAGGACAAGAATGGCAGCCGGGATGCCGGTGCCGAAAAAGAGCTTCTCGGGTAGGCCGATGACGGTATCAAGGAGGTTCTCCTCAACGAGCTGCTGGCGGATTTTGCCCTCGGAAGAGCCTCGGAAGAGCACCCCGTGGGGCACGACGACAGCCATGCGTCCGCTTTTCGGCTTCAGCGTCTCCACCATGTGGGAGATGAAGGCATAGTCCCCCTTGGTCTTGGGCGGCAGACCACGGTAGAACCGGCCAAAGGGATCGTTCGCCGCCTTGTCATAGCCCCACTTGTCGAGACTGAAGGGTGGATTGGCGACGACGACGTCGAACAGCCTCAGCTGATCGTCCCTCGTCCGCAGCTTCGGGTTGGAGATCGTGTCGCCCCATTCGATCTGGTGATTGGTCTCGCCATGCAGGAACATGTTCATCTTGGCGAGCGCCCAGGTGGACCCGATGGCCTCCTGACCGAAGAGCGCATAAGGCGCCTTACCGTTGGTCGACTTGATCTCACGGGCGCATTTCAGGAGCAGGGAGCCGGACCCGCAGGTCGGATCGCAGATCTCGTCGCCTTCCTGAGGCTCCACCAGCCGGGCCATCAACATGGAAACCTCGGCAGGGGTATAGAACTCCCCGGCCTTCTTGCCGGCTGTTGCGGCGAAGCGGGAGATCAGGAACTCGTAAGCCCCGCCGATGATGTCCAGAGTGCCCACTCGCGTGGGGCGCATGTCCAGCGTCGGTTTGGCGAAGTCCTCCATCAGGTGGCGCAGGATGTCGTTCTTCTGCTCCTCGTCACCCAGCTTGTTGGCGTTGAAGGAAATGTCCTGAAAGACATCCCTCAGCTTCGCCCCGTTGGCTTCCTCGATAGCGTGGAGC
>NZ_JAILWL010000574.1 GCF_025698965.1 Roseibium sp. | reverse complement strand
CTGTTGTTGCGTCTCCTGATGCAGACCTACGGCTATGCCCGTTTGGTTGCTGATCCCTCGCGTCAACCGGTGGCCGTTCCGATGATCGAAGATGTCGAGGAGGTTGCCCAGCACGAGATTGAAGAAGCCTTTGGCGAAGAAACTGCAGAAGGAGAAGCCAAATGACTCCGTTTGAAGTTGGCCTCCTGATGACCGGCGTCTTGCTTGTCCTCGTCATCTTCGGAGTTCGCGTTGCCTTTGCAGCGGCATTTACAGGACTGGTTGGTCTGATCGTCCATTTTTCAATGAAAATGGGATTTGAGCGCGGATTTTTCGTAGCGCTGAAGATGGCCGGTACCATTCCGCATTCCAAGTCGGTTACCTATGCGTTGTCGGTCCTGCCGACATTCATCCTGATCGGTTTTCTGGCCTTCTATGCCGGTTTCACCAAACAACTGTTTGAAGCGGCTAAGCGCTGGCTCGGCTGGTTGCCAGGGGGTATGGCGGTCGGGACTGTGTTTTCAACTGCTGGCTTTGCGGCTGTTTCGGGCGCGTCCGTTGCAACCGCGGCTGTCTTTGCCCGGGTCGCTATTCCTGAAATGCTTGAGGCCGGTTACTCCAAACGGCTGTCGGCAGCCGTTGTTGCCGCCGGCGGTACGCTTGCCTCGCTGATCCCGCCATCCGCCATTCTCGTGATCTATGCGATCCTGGTGGAACAATCCGTCGGCAAGTTGCTGATTGCCGGCTTTCTGCCGGGTGTGTTTTCCGCCCTGATCTATGTCGGGATCATCGTGGCCGTCTCGGCCTGGCGCGGCGATGCCCCGCCGGTGAAGGGCTATACCTGGATGGAACGAATTGAGAGCGTTCCAGGTACATTGCCAATCATCGCAGTGGTCGCGATCATTTTCTGCTCCTTCTTCTTCGGCCTAGCAACTCCAACGGAGGCTGGATCCCTGGGGGCATTCGTCGTTCTCGTTGTGGCGTTTGCGAAGGGCATGAAAGCAAGACAGCTCGGCCAGGCCCTGCACGAAACCGCGAAACTGACGGTGATGATCTTCACGTTGATCTGGGGCGTGTTGGTTTATGTGCGCTTTCTGGGCTTCGCCGGATTGCCGGATGCTTTCAAGGACTTCATCGTGGGACTGGAGTATTCCCCCTGGATCGTGATGATCTGCATCCTCCTGGCCTATGCCGTGCTTGGCATGTTCATGGATGCCATCGGCATGCTGATCCTGACTTTGCCAGTCGTTTATCCTGCGGTCATCGCGCTCAATGGCGGTGAAGGGGTTTCGGCAGCCGACAGCGCCTTCGGCATGTCAGGTGAAGCCTGCGCAATCTGGTTCGGTATCCTGGTGGTCAAGATGGCGGAGCTCTGTCTGATCACACCGCCCATAGGACTGAACTGTTTTGTGGTGTCCGGTGTGCGCCCCGACATTCCGGTTCAGGAGGTCTTCCGCGGCTGTATTCCGTTCTTCGTTGCAGACGTGCTGACCATCGCCGGTTTGCTGGCATTCCCGTCGATCATCACGATCCTGCCCTCACTGATGGGCTAACGGGAACGGTAATGGCACCCCGGCTCAAGCCTTGAGCGCTTTGAAAACCAAAAACGCCACCGGAGATCTCTCCGGTGGCGTTTTTGTTGCCGCTACGCTGGCCGCCCTGAATTCCGCTGACCCCAAATTCAAATGTCAGTCGAAGACATGTGCCTGACTTTGAACGGTATCGAACTGGTTTGGCCCTCTTGTGCCGGGAACGAACCCATTCACGATGAATATGTAGATGCCGTAGATGGACCCGATAATGGGAACAAACAGGATCAGGAGAAAAAGCCCGGACTTACCCCTGTCATGGCTGCGCCTGACCTCCAGAGACCAGTAGCAAATCATGAGAACGGCAAAGAGAGCCAGATGAATCAGACCACTTTGCGAGGTAAACAGAGCCATGCCGATTTCTTCTTCGGTGAGTTCGGTCGCTCCGACCGGCAACTGACTGACAAACGAAAAGATCACACCAATCATCAGAACGAACCGGAATATGCCGATCGTCCAGTACTGCGCTCGACCTATCCGCCCATTGAAACTGAAAAACAGATCGAAGGCGAAACCGAACACCTTCGTGACAGAGAAACTGTCCTCCTGCCCATATGAAGCAGAACCGCCTCCGGCTGCTGCATAGGAAGGCATTGCCATGCTCGCTGAATAATCTGATTGCCGCCGACCAAGCTGAGGTACGGACTGCTGTGTTACACCGCGTTTGCCAAATTGCTTCTGCTGCATAATCCAAATGCCCCGCACAAAACATCAAAAATTGAAGCTGACGCTAGGGGATGTGTCTTAAGATTGCGGAAAGCGAAATGGTTAAAAATTCATGCAAAATTCAGTCAAAATTTAAAATAAATCTCCCTGATCTTCCGGTGCGGACTTTGCTGTGCCGCTACTTTTCCTTGGCTTTGGTTTCCGGGCTTTGGGGGCTGCGCCTTCACCCATGGCAACCGCTTCGACTGTACCGTCAGCCAGTTCAATTGACAGAGCTGAACCGGAACCTATCGCGGATGCCGAGCGTACCGGCTGGCCGTTATCGTCACGTACCACGGCGTAGCCGCGCGCCAAAACATCCTTGTAGGACAGGGATTTCAGGAGCTTCTGCAATCCGTCGAGTCGTGCTTTTTCCTGGGTAACGCGGGAATGATAAGCTCTGTTCAGGCGGTCGGCGAGTCCTGTCAGGCGCTCATTGCCAAGTGTTGCCTGCTGGGAAAGACGACCCGGCGTCAGCCGCATTGCGATTGCCGCATACGCCTGCCGCTTCTGGCTGACGGCAACATTGAGGGCGCGTTGCTGTCGTTCGCTGACAACGTTAAGGTCCTGCCGGGCTTTTGAACTGAGCCGACCAAGCAGGATTGGCGACAAACGACCGGACGCATTTTGCAGGGAGGTGCGATGATGCCTGGTGCTGAAGATAAGCGCCCGCTCAAGGCCGTTTGCAAAAGAATCAAATTTCTGACGTGGCAATGCCAGGAGATCTTGCGGGGCAGGCAAGGCTGCGCTCGCTGCGCGCAACTCCGTCCGCCTGCCGGTCACGAACCGCACCAGACCTGAATTCAGCCGCCGGGACCGGTCATCGACCATCGCCATCAGTTCGGCCTTCACCGGCACGGCAATTTCGGCAGCGCCTGTCGGTGTCGGTGCTCTGAGGTCGGCAGCAAGGTCGATCAGTGTCCAGTCCGTCTCGTGGCCGACTGCGGAGATCAGCGGGATCTCGCTATCAGCGGCAGCACGGACAACGGCTTCCTCGTTGAAGCCCCACAGGTCTTCGATACTGCCGCCACCGCGGGCGACGATCAGAAGATCCGGACGCGGGATCTTGCCTGCGGGATCGAGCGCATTGAAACCGCGTATGCCGTTGGCGACCTCCGCACCAGAAGTCTCACCCTGCACTCGGACCGGCCACACCAGAACATGTATGGGGAAGCGATCCGCGATACGGTGAAGGATGTCTCGGATTACGGCGCCGGTCGGCGAGGTGACCACGCCAATGACCTTTGGCAGCGGGGGCAGCTTCTGTTTGCGCTCTTCGGCAAAAAGCCCTTCGGCCGTGAGTTTCTTCTTGCGCTCTTCCAGAAGCGCCATCAATGCGCCGGCCCCGGCGGGCTCCAGTGCGTCGATCACCATCTGGTACTTTGATTGGCCGGGGAAAGTAGTGATCTTGCCGGTGGCGATCACTTCCAGACCCTG
>NZ_JAILWL010000573.1 GCF_025698965.1 Roseibium sp. | reverse complement strand
GTCACAGACGGGAATTCGTCCCATGAGAAGGAGAATGGCAGCTGTCGCGGCAATCATGAGGATGCCGATGATGAGGCATTTTTTTCGGCTCAATGGGACTCTCCTCGAGCGGACGGGAAGCAAGTGATTCTGTCGTAGAAAAATCTAGCAGAAACCTTTAGCTGGCGTTTAACCAGCAATGCATCTGTCCACCCGAGGTTCTGATCAGGCAAAAGTGTCTTACTTGAAAATGTCCCGAGGTAATTGCATCGACACGTGATAGTGCGGAGTGTCGACGATTTCGTTGATCACCAGGTTGCCGACAAGACCGGTGAGGAGATAGGCGTCAGACAGTTGAAGATCATGAAGCCGCAAGAGCCACTGAACCATGCTGCGATTCGCGTCCTGGGCAATCTTGTAAAGGTCGGGTCCGAAAGCGGAGGTCGCATAGAAGACCATCGCGTCGTTGCGATGGCGGCATCCGGGAGCCGTTATGTAGTGCGGCGCATCGATCTTCCAGTTCTTGTGAAGACGGATACGCGCCGTCACGGTCATCGGTGCTTCAACGGCGTAAAGGCTGGACTGACCGTCGCCCTGCGACAGGTGGCAATCCCCGAGAGACAGCAGCCCGCCCGCAACTTCAACCGGCAGATAGACTTTTGAACCGGCCCGCAAGTACCGGTTGTCCATGTTGCCGCCTGTCCGGCGCGGCAGAAGCGTGCGGTGGGGCCCGGCTTCTTTCGGCGCCAGGCCGACAAGGCCGCAGGACGGGTTGATCGGAATACGGACATTGGGAAGAAAGTCGAGGCAGTCGTCAGTGCCGACATTGAAGACGCGCAATTCACGAAAGTCCGAGTATTCGTCTTCCAATAGGCCTTTGCCGAGAATGCCGTCGGAGGCAGGTGTCAAGGCGGTCCAGCCCCAGCCATGGTGCTCGAAAGTTGTCAGCTCGACTTCGACCACGTCGCCAGGCTCCGCACCTGCGATGTAAATCGGCCCCTGAATCGCGTGGACCCTGCCAATATCTGCGTTTTCAAGATCCTCAAAAGTAGATTGTGGGGTGATCTGGCCGTCTGCTGCTTCCCGGCATTCGAAAATAACCCGGTCACCGGAGGTGACCTCAAGCTGTGGGGGCAGGGTCTTGTCCCAGGCGTAGTGATAACCAGTGTCGAAATAGTGCGTTTTCATCAGGTGTTCTCCTCCAGGCTGGCGGTTTTTTTAGACACGCCGCATCAAAGTCACCCATTAATAAAATAGATCTGCTATCCTCGTGAAATCGAATTTTTTGAGGAGTTAGACTTAAAAAAACTTATGCAAAAACTGCACAAGAATGTTCCGTCACCCAAGGCGCTGATCGCTTTTGAGGCAGCAGCGCGCCATCTGAGCTTCACGGCCGCTGCTGACGAATTGAATGTCACCCAGGTCGCGGTGACATATCAGGTGCAAAAACTCGAGCAGGATCTGGGAACGCCGCTCTTTGTTCGCTCTCATCGGCGACTGTCTCTGACGTCGGCCGGAGACCGGCTGAACAGCGCGGTGCGCTATGGGTTGGGTCACATTGCGGAAACGGTGACGTTTATCCGCAAGCAGAACGACGGCAAGACCCTGACCGTTGCCGCAAACAATGCGGTGTCGTTTTACTGGTTGAGAGATCGGGCGATTGCATTCCAGATCGAGAACCCGGGTGTCGAACTGCGCCTTCTTGCGGGGGAGCGGGACGATATCGAATTTCTCGGTTCGGGTGTCGATATCGCCATCCGTCACGGTTCGGGAGACTGGGACGGTCTCGTCTCGAACCACCTGTTCGATGAGGAAGTCGTTCCGGTCTGCTCACCTGATTTCCTGAAACGCAACGGACCATTTCCTGATCCGGCCAGCCTGCGCGCGGCAAGGCTCCTGCGTCTGGAATCGCTGGCGCCGCACTGGATTACCTGGGAAACTTGGTTCGCGGCGCGGTCTGTCGAGGTCGACAGCAAGGCGCTGGAAATGGTGACATTCAACAGCTACCCGGTGTTGCTGGAAGTCGCGATCGCGGGGCAGGGTGTCGCGCTGGGAGGGATCAACGTAATCGATCGTGTCCTGGAAGAGGGCAAGTTGATCAGGATCGACGATCAGCCATTCCACACCGGATACGGATATTATCTTGTTCGGCGTCGGGACACCGCCGCGAATGACCTGCTTGAGCGTTTCACGCAAACACTGCTGGCCTCGCTTTAGGGCGAATGCGCTCTCCGCAAGGTGCATCAACGTCCGAAAAGAGAATTCTTCACTGGAAATTTCTGGCCGTACCTTCTATGACCTTGCGCCAACGAAACATCAATCCGTCCGGTTCCAGAGATTGAAGGTGCGCTCCGGTTTCTACCGTCGCGATTGCGCAACCCTGCCGGATCAGCGGATCAGGAGATCTTTATGACGAGCGTTAATGGCGTGGCGCCTTTTCAAGCCCGACGCACCTTTGCGATCATTTCCCACCCGGACGCCGGTAAGACGACACTGACGGAAAAACTGCTCCTGTCGGGTGGTGCAATCCGGGCAGCCGGTCAGGTGCGCGCCCGCGGTGAACGCCGCAGGGCCAGGTCGGACTGGATGAAGATCGAGCAGGAACGCGGGATTTCGGTCTCGTCCTCGGTCATGACTTTTGAACGCAAGGGCATCATATACAATCTGCTCGACACTCCGGGCCATGAAGACTTCTCAGAAGACACCTACCGTACGTTGACCGCCGTTGATGCGGCCGTCATGGTTATCGACGCTGCAAAAGGGATCGAGACCCAGACCCGCAAGCTGTTCGAAGTCTGCCGTCTGCGCGATATCCCGATCATCACCTTCGTCAACAAGATCGACCGTGAAGGCCGTCACGCGCTGGAAATTCTGGACGAAGTCCAGGAAGCGCTGGCGCTTGATGTCTCTCCCCAGACCTGGCCGGTCGGCATGGGGTCCGACTTCTTCGGTGTCTATGACTGGCAGAAGAAGAAGTTCCACACATCGGAAGGTGAGCGTGGTGGTCCCTATGCCGAAACCAAGGACGTTGCCGGGCTGGACGACGAGGCTCTGACCGGCACGGTTTTTGACCGCATCATGGACGAGCTTACCGAGAACGTTGAGCTGGGCGAAGGCGGCTATGCCGAATTCGACAGGGAGAGCTTTCTGGAAGGTCATCTGACCCCGGTCTTTTTCGGCTCCGCACTGCGTGATTATGGCATTGAGGAAATCCTCGACTTCATCGCCGACTTCGCTCCGCCGCCGCATTCCCAGCCGGCAACCGGCGGACGCACAATCATGCCGGAAGAAGACAAGGTCACCGGCTTTGTTTTCAAGGTGCAGGCCAACATGGACCCAAAGCACCGCGACCGGATTGCATTCGTGCGCCTGTGTTCCGGAACCTTCAAGCGCGGCATGAAGTTGAAGCACGTCCGCGCCGGCAAGCAGATCGCTGTTTCGGCACCGATTTTCTTCTTCGCCGAGGAACGCGAGATTGCCGATCTGGCCTATCCCGGTGACGTTATCGGTGTGCCGAACCACGGCCAGCTTCGTGTCGGCGACACGTTGACGGAAGGAGAGAATATCCACGTCACCGGTCTGCCGGCCTTTGCTCCGGAAATTCTCCGCCGCGTGCGCCTGTCCGACACGATGCGCGTCAAACAGATGCGTCAAGGACTACAGGATCTGGCCGAGGAGGGCCTGGTCCAGATCTTCAAGCCGGATCTCGGCTCCAACTGGATCGTCGGTGTGGTCGGTGCACTGCAGCTCGACGTTGTGGTC
>NZ_JAILWL010000572.1 GCF_025698965.1 Roseibium sp. | reverse complement strand
TATTGTTCCAGATTTGATTGAGACGTTTCGCAACAGAGGGCAAGGGTCCTGATGCCGGGCTTTGACTTTTTACTAGCCAGGCGATCAATCTGCTGGTCAAACCAAAGCTCCTGACAACGATAGAGACATCAAGTGCATCATAAGCAGTCGAAAGAAAATTACAGCTTCCAACAACGCTTACCCATTGGCCTGTTTGTTTTTCATCATAAATAAGCACTTTTGCGTGCGAATAAGATGAGCGTTCCGCAAGCTTTACTCGAGATTGAGCATGAACAGACAACCTCTTTAAGACGGATTGAACATCTTTGAGTTTCTCTTCACCCTTCTGACTCTCTGGATCATAGTTTAGCCCCCAGAGAAGTTCTATCTTTACCTTTCGTCTCGCAGCTTTCTCGAGATATGGCAGAAGATGCTTTACAGTGGCAGCACTAATGAAGCAAGAGTGAATGACGACGCAACTCTTCGCACTCTCCAATGCTTCTACCACTAAGTTTAGGTGATCACTTCCCCCAACTATTATTCTTGAAAAATCAATTTCATCGCGAATACCTTGATGGGAATACTTTGGTTTTGTTAACCATTTTTCGCTGGGGCTATCTGGAACCGCAGCTGCTTCCATGCTCACTCTGTTGCAGAGTTCGAGCGAGCTATAGGGAGGAAGTCCATCAGGATCGTTATCAAACTCAAGCCCGACACGAGCGTACGCAAGCGTTGAAAACCTAAATCTAGGCTCGGTCGGCTGTAAACTTTCAAATTGGTCCAAATAAAACAAATCACGTATCGCAGCATCTTTTAGATCAATACTACCAATTGTTGGTTCAATGCAAGTCGCTTCTGGTGGAAGCTCAGCATCATGGACTAGATCTAAATCATCAGATCGTAACCAATCACCTGTTAATCTGTCTAAGCATAAAGAAATCCATTTTGATTGCTCTTTTAGCTCTGCTGGCAACGTTCCTTCACTTGCACGGCGCGCACCCGCTGCGGTGGCGGTGTACAAAATACCTTGTGCATTTGAACGAACTTCCACCCAATTTACGCGAAGCAGATTTATCAGCGCTTCAATTACGAGTCGTTCGGGAACATTACCGTCTTCAGCCAATTCTGAGACAGAACGACGTTTACCTATGAGATCAACAAGTATCAGATGTTCAAGTAAGCTCCACCTACGACCAAAGGAAACATCGTAATTGACTGCAACTTTAAACACTGGAATGTAAATAATCTTCACTGAAAATCTCTCACAATCTTCATTCGCCCCTCGTCCTTCAGAGACTTCATCACTGACATCATAGTGCCGATATAGTAATGCTCATCATCTTCAGTCGAAAATTTGTCACACCTAGAATCGAAGAAATCCCAACTTCCAACTATTATAAGTTTATGCTTCGCTCGACTAAGTAATACATTCATGCGATTGGCTTCTTTAAGAAAACCCAAGCTCTTCGTCGGCGGAAGCCCATTGTTCCTTACTAAGCTTACAATAACAACATCTGCTTCACTGCCCTGGAATTCATCTACTGTCGCCCCCATTCTACTTTTAAATTTTATGTCAAATGGGGATTTAAACATATGAGGAACTTCATTATTGTTACTCATTTCTGCTATTTTCGTTCGAATTACCTCAAGCTGATTATTGTATGGTGATAAAATTTGTAGCTCACACTTGGCGTCACCATTTGGGTGTATTTGCTCAAGTATCCTGGCAACAATTTTTGTTTCGGCGTGCGAAACAAAGAGACCATCGACCTCACCTTCTGCCCAACGCTTCCTTTGAACCCATGGCACATCGCACCAGACTATGGACTGATCATCGAGCGGAGATCCTTCTGCTATTATGAAGGGTGCCGAGCCAGAGAATTTGGATTTCACAGCATCCGGTGTCTGAAGAATTGTGCCATTTTGTCCGTCACGGTAAAATGTTCTTCCTACTAGCTCTGCAATATCGGGATGCATTCTATGCTGATCCGTTAGAGTCCACGCTGCAGTACGGTCAGATATCGAGCTTGAGTTTTGTTCAAACAGATATTCAAAAACATTTACCATTTCACGCCATCGATTACAGCGCTCTACAAATGGCTCCCTTTCGTCAGTATCCTCGACAAGAGATGGATCGACCAGACCAGATGCAAAAGCCGCACCTTGCTTTATGGCGGCCTTAACTCTGAGGGGATCTGCAAGCAAATCCTTCAAGACGCGAGCGTTAAATGGAGAAAGCTGGAAGTGATCACCAATCAGAATTATCCTATGGCTCTCTTGCAATGCTATGGCCATATCAAAACCATGTGCTTTGCCTGCTTCTTCAATTACAGACCAATCAAAGCGTCGACCTCTTTCGTTAAGGTCAGCTAGCGGCCCAGCATTTAGTGTAGTGAATGTGACGTTCGCAGCGTCTTGACAAAGGATCTGCATTGCTTGCAGGTCAGCATCCTCATCGTTGCCAACTTCCTCAGAAATAAGAGCACAATCCCGAAGTCTTCTCTGAAGATGCTCAGGAGTGCGCTCATATAGTCTGCTTTTTACAATACCGCTTAGAATTTCTTGCGTAACTGGGCCAACATCATGTCGAGTATTGTGCTTTCCTCCTAGCCGCAACAAAATTGGTTTCTGAACAGAGTCATTGTCAAACAGTTCTGAAATTTTCACTCTAACATCATCTACCGTATGGTGAGAATGAGCTGAAATTAAAACTTGAGAACTCTGATCTTCCTTAAACAGTACATCAATAAACGACTTTATTAGAGTAGTTTTCCCTGTGCCTGGTGGCCCCTGAACCAAGAACGCAGGTTCAGTTTCCCACAACCTCTTCAACGCATCTTGCTTCGATTGATCCAATGAGATCTTAGAAATATGAGCTGGGGCTCTGTCCCGCCTGATGCGCAGCGCGCTTCGAGGATCAGCTAAGAACCGCAACAGTCCTTCGTGAGCCATTAAATCGCTGATTGCTTTATGTTGTCGTCGGAGTTGCTTTATTGTGCCATCATGGTTTTTTGCGAGATAAAGATTTCGCGTCGTAATGTTCTTAACTCCGCGATACCTAAACCGATAAACAGGACCATTTCTCGTCGCAGTGGCGCTAACGAACTGCCATTGAGTTCGATCATCTTCACCGGTCAATTTAGGCTTTTCTAGAAAATAGTATCTGTCTGTTGACGGATCTCCGTCCTCGTCAGCGACAACATCATCGACGCCAAGTTCAAACCAATCCCGAAGTTGTTCAGACGGATTCGGTATTCCTAGAGCTTGTGCAACATTATTCCTTCGACCGTCTTCAACTGGGGTTACAGAAATAGTGGTCTCGACGTTACCTACATCAATTTCCGTTACGACAACCGGACAAATTTCTGCGGCAGTTAGAACGGTTACTAACTGCTGAGTTACTCTAAAGAAGTCATGCACATCAGCAAGTTCTGGTGAAAGTATTGCTCGATTTTCTCGAAAGGGAAAGGCGCGGTCCCAAGAAAGGCTTCTGTCTCTAATTGTTCGTGACTTTTGAACAGCTCGAGAAAAGGTAATCACATCGAGATTTCTTTCACCGAGGCTGTAAACTTCATCATCAGGCAGTGACTTTGGCCTTTGCTCAACCTTGTCGCAAAATGCAATGTCCCAAGTTTCGAGCCCGTTCAGCGACCATTTCTTTGCTCTATATTCAAGACGTTTGCCCCGCAACACATAGTGTGGGTACGGCTTTGCCCGTGAAATGACCTTAATGTCTCCGGCGAGATCTTTTGTGATCCAGTCA
>NZ_JAILWL010000571.1 GCF_025698965.1 Roseibium sp. | reverse complement strand
GTTCCCCGGATACGGTGTTCACGATCTTTTCGCGAACTGGAAACCACAGGAAGGGCTTCTGGAAGGTTTTCAGGTGCGCGCATCGGTCGAGAACATTTTCGACAAGCAATACCAGAACAATCTGGCCGGCGACCCGGCTCGGGGCCGGACCTTCAAACTGACCATGAACAAGCAGTTCAGCTGGTAATTGGCAAGCCAAGGCAACCCGCCGCGCTTTCCCTGAGCGGCGGGTTTCAGTCCGAGGAGAACTTGATGTCCGCGCACGCACTGAAATGGCGCTTTATCATTTTGGCTTCAGCAGGATTTGCATTGTCACTGGCAGGTCCTGCCTGGTCACAATCGGAAACCTTCGGCATTTCCCTGGAGCTGAACAAGGCGGAGACTACGAATGGCAATTGTCGTCTGTCCTTCGTCATGGAGAACGGAACAGGCAATTCAGTCTCCTCGGCGGCCTACGAAATCGTCCTTTTCGACAAGGACGGCGTCATCGACCAGCTGTCCGTATTCGACTTCGGTGACATGCCAGTCGGTAAGACGGTTGTCAGGCAATTCGAACTCTCCGGTCTTCCATGTGCTGAAGCAGACCGGCTTTTGATCAACGCGCCATCGGGATGTTCGGCAAAGCAGATGCCGCTCCACTGCTCGGCGCCGCTTGCCCTTTCCAGCAGAACCAAACTCACTCTCGCGCAATAGGAGGCCGCAATGGTATCCCAAATCACTAGTCAGATTGCATCCTTCCTCCAACTTGGCGGCCCGGTCGTCATGGTGATAGCCGGTTTATCCGTCATCGCCCTTGCCCTGATCCTGGTGAAAGTATTTGAGTTTCTTTTTTGCAGGGTCGGCAGCCCGAAACGTGCCAGGGCGGTTGTTCAACTCTGGCGTCTCGGCCGCCCGCTTGATGCCAGGCGGCACATGTCGGGACCGAAAAGCGCGGCGGAGAAATCCGTCGCAACGACCTTGCAACTCGTTGAAAGCCGGGTGGCAAAACCTGTGATCGAAGAACGCATCAGCGTTCAAGTGGCCGGTGATCTCCACCAGTTCTCAAAAGGGGTCCGCGCGCTGGAAGCCATTGCCCAGATCGCCCCTCTCATTGGCCTATTCGGAACTGTTCTTGGCATGATCGAAGCTTTTCAGGCCTTGCAGTCCGCCGGTAGCAATGTTGATCCTTCGGCTCTCGCCGGCGGCATCTGGATTGCGCTGATGACAACCGCGGCAGGTCTTGCCGTGGCAATGCCGGTCTCTCTCGTCGTTACCTGGCTTGAAGGACGGCTGGAAAACGAACGGGTTGCAATCGAAACCCTGACGTCAGCACTTTTGATGCAAAACGTGCCGACGGCAGAAGATGTTTCACCGGCCTTCGCGGAGCAGCCAATCGCCTATGCACATTGATCGCCCACTCCGCAGGCAGAAGCCTATCTCTCTGACGCCGCTTGTCGACGTCATCTTTCTGCTTTTGCTGTTCTTCATGCTGTCGTCGACATTCACCAATTTCGGCCAGGTCGAGATTGGTGCGCCCGCTGGTGGCAGCGGCAGCAGTGCCATGCCGAAAGCAATTGTTGTCATCGATGAAGACAGGCTTCGCCTGAACGGCACGGATATCGAAGAAGCAGACCTGATCAAACGGGTTCAGGCTCTTGCCGATCAGGATATCGACAGCCTGCTTGTTCTGGTGCGCGGTGACACGACCACACAGCAACTGGTCACGATCATAAGCCAGCTGAAGACACTCCCCGGTCTGGCAGTTACCGTCGCAGGCAACAGATGATCAAGGTTCCGCGAAAGAAAGCCAAGCGACCGCTGGAGACCACGATTTCGCTGATCAACATTGTTTTTCTGATGTTGATCTTCTTCCTGGTTGCCGGACAACTTACACCGCCGCAGGATCCGGCAGTCACGCTCTCCGAGGCCGATACCGACGACAGGCTACCTCCGCCGGACGCCCTTTACATCCGCGCTGACGGGAAACTCTATTACCGGGAAGCTCCCATAGAAGCGGAAACCTATTTGGCAGAGCACCAGCAGGGTGAGGCGCATCAGGGACAACTGGTAAAACTTGCGGCGGACGAAGCACTGAAGGCCGACAGGCTGCTGCAACAGGTCAACGAACTCTACAAGGCCGGTGCCGAGAGCGTCGTTATCGTAACGCGTCTTCCATCAGATTGATCATGTTTCGCAAGTCTCTCATCGTCGCATTGGTGGTGTCTGTGGCAATCCATATCGCTGCCGTCGCACTGACTTTGAAAAGCAAGCCAGACCTGGAATTTGAAGGTGGCGGCGATGTACAGCACACCGTTCTGGGGGAATCTCCCTTCAACATGGTCGCTGCCGGTTCAATCGAGCAGACCGCCAGAACGGAACCGGTTGAAACCGAAATCCTACAGACACCGGAGTCTGTTGTTTCCAAGCCTGAATACCCAATCGAAACTGTCCAGACGGCCAAGAAAGTATCTGCTGAGACGGTCGCGAGGACACCGGTCGATACGATG
Organism: Roseibium sp.; assembly: GCF_025698965.1. Lineage (GTDB taxonomy): Bacteria > Pseudomonadota > Alphaproteobacteria > Rhizobiales > Stappiaceae > Roseibium. Next base: position 1,259 of record NZ_JAILWL010000571.1, on the reverse strand, counting down.
AAGGCACTTCAGCATGTTCAACCCCGCGAACCGGTTCAACCTGTTCAGACGAATGTACCGATACTGCAACCTGATAGCGGGCAAGCCATCGCACTGCCATCAAACGCAAAACCGATCGAGACCGCGCTTCAAGTCGAGCCTGCTCCGCCTGTCAAAACACCAGCATCTGAAGTGCTGGAAGCTGCACCCCGGCCTGTTGAAACGAATGAAGCCGAAGCCCATCCAGCGCCGCGGCTAAAACCAATCCCGCCAAAAAGCGTCGCAACTGCGGAACCTGAGAAAAAGGTTAAGGCAAAGACTTCCAAACCTTTGACGCAAAAGCGGCCAACCAGCCAAAACAGCAAAAGCGGCTCCGGCGGTAAATCCGGGCGCACGGCGCAGGCGGGTGGCTCGCAGCGCAAGGCCAAAGGCAAACAGGCAGGCAATTCGGACGTCACGAACTATCCGGCAAAGGTTCATCGAAAGCTCGTACGCTCCGTCCGTAAGCCGCGAGGAAACAGAACAGCCCGCAAAGATGTTCTTGTTCAGTTTACAATCCGCAAAAGCGGCGCAGTTTCCGATATTCGGCTGGTACGTTCATCCGGTTTGAAAGTGTTTGATCAGGCCGTGCTGAAAGGCGTCCGCCGCGCTGCGCCGTTCCCCCCCATTCCAGCATCGGCGGGCAGGAACAGTTGGACCTTCACATTGCCCGTTGCCATCCGGTGACAGGCGGTTCATGGTCCCGGAAATGTGGAACGCCAGCGCCGCATGAATGTCTGCCGTGTGAGCTCATCCAGAGCGACCATCAGCGATGGAGACAGACCGATCGGGCGCAGTGCAGTCGAACTCAGGGCTTCTCCCTCGTTACCGTCATCCGTTTCTAGCAATGGGCTGATCAATAGAGCCTTGCGCAAGGCAACCGTACCTTGAGGCGACAGGAGAAAATCTAGAAATTCCTTTGCCTGCTCCTTGTTGTTTGCCTGTTCGGGGATCATCAGCGCCCTGGAAAGAACAAGCGTATAATCCGAAGGCAACACAATGCCGATCCGGTCATCTTGTTGCTGATACCCCTGCGCGTAGGACCCGAGCACGTTGTAGGCAACCAGATAGCGGCCTTCGGCAACATTCTTGATGATATCCGCTGAACAGCATGTCGAGACCGCACGTGTCCTGCCGAAGGATTCTTGCAAAGCACCAAACGTCGATGCTTCCTGGGCGTCGGCAAATGCAAAAAGATATCCTAATCCGGATTGTTCAATATCGTAGGTCGCCACGCGACC
>NZ_JAILWL010000570.1 GCF_025698965.1 Roseibium sp. | reverse complement strand
CCCTTTCTCAAAGGGCAGGATGCCAGCCGGGTTGAGGATCTCTATGACGGCATGCAGTGGCACGTCCATTACGTTGCCAGAGGAGGCATTGCCTCCTTTGCGATCTCTGCGCTCGATATTGCCCTTTGGGACATTCGGGGCAAACGGCGCGGTTGGCCGCTTTGGAAACTGGCCGGAGGGGCAGACAACCGGTGCAAGGCCTATTGCGGTGGCATAGACCTGAACTTTCCTCTGCCAAAGCTCCTGGAGAGCATTCAGGGATATCTTGACCGGGGCTTCAACGGCGTCAAGATCAAGATCGGTCAGCCGACACTGGCAGAAGATGTCGCCCGCATTGCCGCTGTGCGAGAGCTTATCGGTCCGAATGTCGCCTTCATGGTCGATGCGAATTATTCCATGTCGGTCGCCGAGGCGATCCAGGCAGCCAGGGCATTCGAACCCTTCAATCTTCTGTGGTTCGAAGAGCCCGCTATTCCCGACGACTACAAAGGCTATGGCGAAATCGTCGATGCGACCGGCTTTCCGCTCGCCATGGGCGAGAACCTGCATACGATCCACGAATTTGAGTATGCATTCGACCAGGCGAAGTTGAGCTTCATTCAGCCGGATGCTTCGAACTGCGGCGGCGTGACCGGATTTTTGCAGGTCGCTGACCTGTCCAGGCAACATAATGTGCCGGTCTGCAGTCACGGAATGCAGGAACTCCACGTCAGTCTTGTGTCCGGTCAGGTGAATGCCGGCTGGATCGAAGTCCACTCCTTCCCGATCGACCAGTACACAAAGCGCCCGTTGCATGTGGAAGACCATCTCGCCGTTGCGCCGGAAACCCCCGGTACGGGTGTTGCTTTCGACTGGCCGCGTCTCGAACCCTACAAGATTCTCTCATTTTAGAGGCCGAAATGATCAGTCATGCAGCCGTGTATCGCGGCGATAGAACATTTACTCTTGAGCAAAAAGAGGTATCGGATCCGGCACCCGGTCAGGTGCAGATCCAGGTCGCCTATTGCGGCATTTGCGGAACCGATCTGCATATTTTCCTGGGGCATATGGACAAGCGGGTCGGGTTCGAAAGAACCATCGGCCACGAAATGTCGGGGACGGTCTCCGCCTTGGGGGACGGCGTAACCGGTTTTGAGGTAGGCCAAAAGGTGGTTGTACGTCCGCTTGACCACTGCGGTGAATGTCCGGCCTGCAAGGCGGGACACAAACACATTTGCCATAATCTGAAATTCATTGGGATCGATACCGAGGGGGCCTTCCAGGAACTTTGGAATGTTCCGGCCCACACTCTACATGCTCTGCCTGAAGGGATGGATCTGGCCCATGCCGCACTGATCGAACCGCTGGCGGTTGCCTGTCATGATGTCAAACGGGCGCAGGTGAAAGCGGGCGAAACGGTGTTGGTTATCGGCGGTGGCCCGATCGGTTTGCTTGTTGCCCTGGTTGCGCGTGAAGCGGGTGGCCATGTGATTATCAGTGAAATCAGCGAAAACCGGCTGAATTATGCGCAAAAACTAGGGTTCACAACAATCAACCCCAAAACGGTCGATCCGGTCGAACAGACCAATAAGCTGACAGACAACAAAGGGGCGGATGTGGTCTTCGAAGTGTCTGGTACCCAGCCCGGCGTGGACCTGATGACAGAAGCCGCAGCGACGCGTGGTCGGATAGTCATGGTGGCCATTCATGCGACCAAACCGGCAGTGGATCTTTTCCGGTTCTTCTGGCGCGAACTGGAGCTGTTCGGCGCTCGGGTTTACCGGCCGGAAGATTATGATGAAGCCATGCGGTTATTGGACGCCGGCGTGGTCGATTGTTCCTCATTCATCACCGACATCAAGCCGCTTGCAGATATACAGGAAGCCTTTGAGGCGTTGACCGGAAATCCAAGCGCAATCAAATCCATGATCAAGATAGTCAGAGATTGAGAATGAGTGTTTTAGAAAGCTTCGGCCTTGCCGGAAAAACGGCTCTCGTAACAGGTGCAAAGCGCGGTATCGGCAAGGCGATGGCAGTCGCCCTGGCGGAAGCCGGTGCAGACATCATCGGCGTCAGCGCAACTCTGGAAGCCTCCGGAAGCGACCTGGAAAGAGAAGTCACGGCGATTGGACGATCCTTCCATGGCTACCAATGCGACTTCTCTAACCGCGATGCGCTGAAGTCGTTCATTTCGACCGTCAAGCAAAACCATCCGGCGATCAATATCCTCGTGAACAACGCCGGAACCATCAAACGTGCACCGCTTCAGGGTCACGGTGACGACATCTGGGATGAAGTCATCGAGGTCAACCTGTCCTCCCAGTTCATTCTGACCCGCGAGATCGGCATGGGCATGGTGGCGCGAGGCGCTGGCAAGATCATCTTTACCGCCTCGCTGCTCACGTTCCAGGGTGGAATAACGGTTCCCGGGTACGCGGCGTCCAAAGGGGGGATTGGCCAGTTGACCAAGGCTTTTGCCAATGAATGGGCTGCCAAGGGCGTCAATGTGAATGCAATCGCACCGGGTTACATTGCGACTGACAATACCGAGGCTTTGAGGAACGACCCTGAACGGTCCAAGTCCATTCTGGAGAGAATTCCGGCAGGGCGCTGGGGGAAGGCCACAGACTTCGCCGGTCCGGCGGTCTTTCTGGCCTCGGATGCGTCCGACTATATGCATGGAACGATCATGACCGTCGATGGCGGCTGGATGGGTCGGTAACTCCGGGTCTCCTGTGATTGAGACCAAGGCACCGAAAGTATCGGTGCCTGTCAGCCTTCGCCGAGAAATTTGACAACCGGCGCATTGAAACGGGCCGGGTTTTCCATGAACATGAAATGGCTGCCGCCTTCCTGTTCCGAAATCACTTCCAACTGTGCTCCGGGTATCTGGTGGGCAATCCACTCTTGGGATTGCAAAGGATGGGGGCTGGCCTCGGCGGCAACCACGAGAACGTTGTTCCGGATTTGGCCAATTGTGTTCCGCCAGTCCTGAAGACAATTGTCTTCCAGGAGTGTTGCTGCATGGTGGCGGGGCAGTTGTAAATTGTCTTCAGCAACCAGACGAAGGTTTTCCTCCGGATAGGCGGACGTAAACATCGGCCGCATGATTTCCATATGCGCCTGCACCGTACCACTCTTGCGAACGTTGTCCGTGAACTGCGAGAGCATTTCGAACGAACCGATGATCGCGCCGGCGTCGCGACGGGTCTGCTCATTCCAGTTCGGTCTGGCAAGGAGTGCGGCCGGTTCATCGACAAACACCAGTTTTCTGGGGGCCCTGTCGATCCCGAACATCGTCAGATACGCCCAGAAAGCCGAAGTTCCGAGCGAATGGCAAAGAATGTCGAATTCTGCAATTTCAAGACGCTTGATAAACTCGAACAGATCTTTGGCAAATCGGCAGATCCTGTAACCTGTTTCGGGTTTTGAGGAGTGTCCATGCCCGCGCCAGTCCAGCGCAATTACTCTGCGATTTTGGCTGAACGCCTCGAACTGGCCGGCGAAGCCATGGGCTGATTGTGACCATCCATGCACCATCAGGAGCGGCGTTCCGCGTCCGCCTTCAAGATAGCTGAGTTCCGTGCCGTCTTCGATCCGAAGCGATCGTCTTTGCATCTCCATGATTGCAATAGAACACGATCACCCGTTCCGCGCTATGGAAAGTGCTGTCGACCAGGCAAAAAAGACCCCGCCGGGAAGCCATTGGCGGGGTCTTCAAGGTGGGAACGGTGGAGTAAGGCCCCCGTCAGGGTGGGGTCGGTGAAGTCAGGCC